>CALBIE010000057.1 GCA_937893495.1 uncultured Verrucomicrobiales bacterium
GTATTCCATTGCTCCAATACTCCACCACTCCCGCTCCATCCGCAGCAAATCGCTCGTTACCCCCAATTTCAACTGCCTCGTTCCGGTTGAATGGTTGCGGAAGGCCGGACTGAACCTGAACTCCGAAGTTGGGGTTCACCTCGAAGCGAACAAATACGGGAACTTTCTCGGATTACCGGCTCCAGGACAAATTCACCCGGCGGGTGAACGCGTCTCGGGTTGACCGAGCGGCGGCCAGGCCGGTGAAATTCAAAATCTTAACTTCGTGTTCTTCGTGTTCTTCGTGGTTCAAATGCGGTTTTAAGGCTGAAAATCCACACTCGCCTTTCCGGTGAATCACGTTTTAATCGCTTCCCATGAAATCTCGGCTTCGACTTCATCCCCTCGTTTACCTCATGACTTTGTTCATGATTGCGTTGCCGGCGTGCGCGGCAGATGGCTTCGAGGAACAGCAGTATCGCAAGGTTGGTGACGTGTCGCTGTCCCTGCGGGTTTACAAGCCGCAGGAATGGAAGGCGTCAGACAAACGGCCCGCCATCGTATTCTTTTTTGGGGGCGGTTGGGCAAACGGCTCGACGACACAGTTTCACGAGCATTGTCTGCACCTGGCCGGGCTGGGAATGGTGGCCATGGCGGCGGATTATCGGGTGAGCAGTCGGCACCAAAGCAAACCCGGCGACAGCGTGCAGGATGCGTTGGCGGCGATTCGGTGGGTGCGGCGCAATGCGGACAAACTTGGGGTCGATCCCCGGCGTGTTGCGGCGGGAGGAGGATCTGCCGGCGGCCATCTGGCCGCAGCGACGGCGGCCTTTGGCAAAGGTCCAGAAGTACCGGATGCCCTCGTCCTCTTCAATCCGGCGCTCGACCTGCTTGCAAAGGAGAGCTATCGGACGAAATGGGACGCGACAGAGGCCGAGTTCAAGGCCATTTCACCGCTTCATCACGTCACCAGGGATCTGCCGCCCACGGTCATCTTTCACGGAACGAAGGACGATGCCGTGCCATTTCAATCCATCGAGGCATTTGTTGCGAAGGCGAAGAAACTCGGGGTGCAAAAGGTCGTGCTTCATTCGTACGCCGAACGGCCGCACGGCTTCTTCAATTTCGGTCGTGGCGACGGAATGGATTACCGCGACACGGTCCGCAAGATGGACCGCTTTCTCAACAGCCTCGGATGGGTGAAGTGGAAACTGACGATGCTCCGGCGCGCTCGACCAGGCGGCGACGGCAATTTTTTGCCAGCCACAACCGAGGTGGCATGGGATCCGAAGAGGACCGCAATGGTGATTGTGGACATGTGGGATGATCATCATTGCGTGAGCGCGGCGAAGCGGGTCGTGGAAATGGCGCCGCACATGAACGCCACCATCAAGGCCGCGCGGGAACGCGGGGTGCTCATCGTCCACGCGCCCAGTGATTGCGCGAAGTATTACGAGAAGGCGCCGCAACGCCGGGCGATTGACGCGGCGCCGATGGCGAAGGCGGAGGTGACGTTTCGATGGAATTATTTCAACCCCGAGCGCGAAGGCCCGTTGGCCGAACACCTTGAGAAGGGCGGCTGTTCATGCGACACGCCCGAGCCGTGCAGTCCGTCCAAAATCGTCTGGACCCGGCAGATCGCCGCGCTCGAAATGACGGGAGACGATGCCGTCAGCAGCAATGGACAGGAGATTTACAATCTGTTCAAAAAACGCGGCATCGAGAACGTCGTCATCATGGGTGTGCATACCAACCGCTGCGTGCTCGGCCGGCCGTTCGGCATCCGGCAGATGGTTTATCTCGGGATGAACGTCGTGTTGTGCCGCGATTTGACCGATTCGTATCACCGCGATCCCGGCAAACACTTCGAGGGGCTCGACAAGATCGTCCAGCATGTTGAAAAGTATTGGTGCCCGACCATTACCAGTGCGAGCATCGGGGTTGAGCGCCCGTTTCAATTCAAACAAGACGCCAATTGACGTGGAAACTGACGCACAACGCTCAAGTAAAGATGAACGCCTCGGTCTCCCTCACCCCAACCCTCCCCCTGAACCAGGGTCAGGGGACCCGGCCTACAACTTGTAGGCCCGGTGCCCTCACCGGGCGTCCCTTGCGACGGGAGGTTCCAGGAGAGGGAATGAGGGCGAGGGAGATCGAAGCGTTCGGAGAGCAACTGGGGGTCCAGACCACGGGAGACGTGACCGATTTGACAACTGATTTCCGATACGAGTGCAAAAACTCGCATGTCGCCAAACCAACATTGACCCGAGACCAATCCGGATTCACGGAAACCAGCCGTTAACGAAAGTAATCATCATGAAACAGATCCTACGCAATCTCCTCTTCATCAGCATCCTCACCCCGCTGCTTGCGCCTGCGGTTGATTGGCCGCAGTTCCGTGGCCCGGACGGAACGGGAATCAGCACGGAGAAAAAGGCACCGCTCAACTGGAGCCGAACCGAGAATGTGAAATGGCGAACACCGCTGCCTTCCCCGGGGAACAGCAGCCCCATCGTCTCCAATGGCAGGGTCTTTATCACCTGCACCGCGGATGAGGGGCGGAAGCGCAGCCTGCATTGTTTTGATCGGGAATCGGGCAAGGAGCTTTGGGTGCGAACGGTCGATTTCGGCAAAGTGATGCCTACGCATCGCACCAACCCTTATGGTGCGTCATCCGCCGCCGCGAACGACAAACTCGTGGTCGTCTGGCACGGTTCAGCAGGGCTTTTCTGCTACAATTTCAGCGGCAAGGAACAGTGGAAAAAGGACCTCGGTGAGTTCCGGCACATGTGGGGTTACGCCGCGTCGCCGGTCATTTACGGCGACAAGGTCATCATGAACTGCGGCCCTGGAAAACGCGTTTACCTGACCTCCATTGACCTGGCGTCCGGCAAGACAATCTGGGAAACCGACGAGCCGCTCACGGGCAATGGCGAAAAGAATGATCGCAATCAACCCGTCGGTTCGTGGAGCACGCCGGTGGTGGCAAAGATCGGCGGGAACGATCAAATCGTTTGTAGCATGAACACACGGGTGAACGGCTATGATCCCCAATCGGGAAAAATCATCTGGTCGTGTGAAGGTTTGAAGGGGCGCAAAGGAGAACTCGCCTATTCATCCCCGCACATTGCCGGTGACATCTGTGTGGCCGTGGGCGGCTATGGCGGACCGGCCATCGGATTCAAGCTTGGCGGCGAGGGCGATCTCACCCGTTATCGACTATGGCGGACGGAGCCGAATCCGCAGAGCATTGGTTCAGGGGTGTATGTCGGAAAACATCTCTACATACCCGATGCGGCGGCGGGAACGATTCGTTGTCTGGATCCGAAGACCGGCAAGGAAACCTGGCGGGAGCGGGGCTCCGGCGGGAACTACTGGGGGTCGATGGTATTGGCCGCAGGTCGTTTGTACGTGACCAGTCAGGAGGGCGACACGATGGTTCTCGCGCCCAATCCCGAAAAGTTTGAGAAACTCGCCGTCAATTCACTCCGCGAAAAGAGTAATTCCACTCCCGCTATTTCGGACGGAGAGATTTTTCTCCGAACCTTTGACGCGTTGTACTGCATCGCTGAAAAATGAACCCGTGATCGGAAACAAACTTCCCCTGTCACCACACCTTGCTCGTCTATCATCGTCATGAAAATCAAATCCCCGTTTTTCCCTCTCATTGGATGCACCGTCCTGTTAATCGCCATTTCTCAGTCGGCGTCCGCCAGTCCCGGCGCATGGCCGCAATGGCGGGGGCCAAATCGCAATGATATCTCCACCGAAAAGGGTTTGCTCGCGAAGTGGCCCGAAGTCGGTCCGAAAGTCTTATGGAAGTCCGACGGCGTGGGTGTCGGTTATTCGACGGTGGCCGTCGCCGATGGGCGCATCATCACACAGGGCGACCTCGATGGCGTTGAGCACATCATCGCGCTCAGCGAGAAGGACGGCTCACTGCTCTGGGCCGTTCAACCGCGTCCGGTCATTGAGGCGCTCGAAAAACAAATCAACGTGGATTTTGCGCGCATGGACAGGAACAAGGACGGGCAGCTCGACGACATCGAGGCCATCGCCGGATTGGGCCAGCGATTTATCGGCGCTGATGCGGCTGATGAAACCCTCGATGCCGGGAAGGTGGCCGCGGAACGCGCGGGTCGCTTTCTGAAGGCGCTCGACAAAAACAGCGACGGGCAGTTGGAAGGCAACGAGATCCCCGGCGCGCTCGTCCGTGAACTGGGTCGAATTGATCAGGCACGACGCGGGAACATCCAGGAACTAGCGGTGTCCCGTGCGAAAAAAGCATTGGCCGCCACAGACAAGGACGGCGATGGAAAAGTTTCCATGTCCGAATCCCGAAACACCATTTTTCAGCAGCTTTTCCGGGACATCGACAGTCGTAAAGCCGGAGAACGGCGCGGCGATGAACAACTCACGGAGGAGGAGTTGGTGAAGTATTACTCCACCCGCGAACGCGGCCGCGACGGCATCGTGACCGGCGACGAGTTGGAGCAGTATTTCCTGAAATTCGACAAGGGCCGCGATGGCATTTTATCCAAAGCGGATTTGAAGCGCGTCAACGGAGGCTATCGCAACGGTCAGGGCGACGGTCCACGCGGTACGCCGACCATCGACGGCAAGGTGGTTTACACCGAGGGTGGCAATGGCGACCTGACCTGTCTTGATGCCGCGACCGGCAGCACCATGTGGCACGTCAATCTCGTAACGGATCTGGGTGGCGGTCGGCCGGGCTGGGGTTACAGCGAGAGTCCCTTACTCGATGGTGACCATCTGATTGTGACGCCCGGCGGCAGGAACGGCACCATCGCCGCGCAGAACAAGAACACGGGCGAAGTGGTTTGGCGCAGCTCAGAGGTCACGGATGGCGCGCACTATTCCTCGCCCATCGTCGAGACTGTGCACGGCATTCGGCAGATCATCCAGTTCACCAGGGAACGGGTCGTTGGTCTGGACGCGAAGACCGGCAAGTTGTTGTGGAGTTACAAAAACTCCGCAAATGGAACGGCCAACTGCACGACTCCCGTCTATCATGACGGCTACGTGTTCTCAGCCTCGGCATACGGAACCGGCGGTGGCCTCGCCAAGCTCACGCGCAAGGGCGATCAGTTCAGCGCGGAGGAAGTCTATTTCGAGAAATCAATGCAGAACCACCACGGCGGTATCGTGTTGGTGGGCGACTACATGTACGGCTTCGGCAGCCGCGACCTGATCTGCATGAACTTCAAGACGGGCAAGATCGCATGGCAGCAGCAGAGTGTCGGAAAAGGTTCGCTGACCTATGCCGATGGTCACCTCTACTGTCTGGGCGAACGCAACTCTCTTGGTTTGGTCGCCGCCAACCCCGGCGAATACATCGAGAAGGGCCGCATCAGTACCCCGCGCACCGGTCGTCCTTCGTGGGCGCATCCGGTTGTCACGGGCGGTCGCCTCTACGTCCGCGACCAGAACACGCTTACGTGTTTCGACGTGTCGGCGAAGTGATCTCGGAGCCGCGTCATTTGCTTCCTGCCCGCAAGGGTGAGGGTAATATGTGCTGAGGGGATCGAAACCGGCGCATCCGTACACTGCCCCGGTGCCGAAGCGCGGCTGTGTCGGAGACCAGCCGCAGCAGGTTCGCTCGTCGAGTGGGGTGGGGCATTCCAAGGCATTCGTCCGGAAGAGGCTGCCGCGACTGACCTTTCAGGCACAGTCGCGCTCCGGGCGCAGTACGCGGAGGCGCCAGATCGAAGCGGGCACTTCAAATGGGTTTGTTGACGCACTTGAGATAGACGCTATAATGTCACTGTGAAGACGTTATCGGTAACTCAAGGACGGCAGAATCTAGGTGCGTGGTTGAAGCGCGCTCTGAATGGCGAGGATGTGGGGTTTGTGGTCGATGGACGCATCGTGGCCTTGCGTCCCGTGGAAGTGCATTCGGAGGATTACGTTCTGCGTGAGTACGGGTTGACCGAGACAGCAGCAGAAGCCGCATATCAGGAGGCAAAAGCCGATGTCCTCAAAGCGCGAAAGGATGGTAAATCCAGACCCTTCACAGGAAAACTGTGAAGATCGAACTTCATCCCCGTTTTCTCAAGCGGGTGAAGAAGCTTGGCGCTACGGAACGTGAAGAACTTACGGATGC
>CALBIE010000058.1 GCA_937893495.1 uncultured Verrucomicrobiales bacterium
CGGCGGTCATTGGGCCGGCGGCATCGTTTTGCTCCATCCCGAACGAGTTGCTGCCGCATGGCTACGCTCCGGAGTGCCGCTCCTGAAGCCAAACCCGAAGCGGACCACGATCAAACCCTACACCCTCCCCGACGCGGCATTACGGGTGCCGGTAATGTGCAATCCCGGTACGAAGGAAGGCGTTACCGTGAAGGATGGCCGCTTCGCCAGCGTCTGGCCTGCCAATGAGGAATTCTTCACCGCCATGCGGGGCAAAGGCGCCCTCATCGGAGTTTCGGTCGATCCCTTGACCGCCCACGAATGCGGCAATCAGCGCTACCTCGCCATCCCATGGCTCGATGCCTGCCTCGCCGCGCGACTGCCCGCGAAGAATGGCGACCCGCTGAAGCCGATGCCCACGCAAGGCGCATGGCTGGCACCGCTGCTGGGCACCACCGCTGTTCCAGCCGCGAAATTCTCTGGCGACAAAGCGACTTCCGTCTGGCTGCCGAATGGGACCATGGCCCGCGCCTGGATGAGTTACGTGAAGGACACCGCCATTCCGGACTCAACGCCACCTCCCGCGCCGACGAGCCTTCAGGTGAAAGGCGCTGAACTCACCTGGAACGCTGAAGCCGATCTCGAAAGCGGCCTCGCCGGTTTCATCATTGAGCGGGACGGAAAGTTCCTCGCCAGAGTGCCGGAGCAAGGCAAGAACCCCTTTGGCCGTCCCCTCTTCCAAAACCTTCAATACAGCGACACGCCCACGCAACCGCTCGTCGCGATGCGGTTCACCGACACAAAGGCAGTGGCCGGAAAAGCGCATCAGTATCGGGTGATAGCAGTGAACACGGTAGGCATGAAGTCGAAGTAATCCGGCTTGGGATTTCCGAACAAAGCCGCGCGCGTTTTCGGAGGAGGCGAAGGACGAGGCCGTGTTTTTCGTTTCCGGCGCGATTGCCGATGCCCTCCCCTTCAGTGTAAATCGAGTCGTTCGTCTCACGTCACGCAAGAATTTCTGGGACGATGTGTCCGTGCACGTCCGTGAGGCGACGGTCGATGCCATTCTGGCGGAAAGTGAGGCGGGTGTGATCGATGCCCAACAGGTGCAGGATGGTGGCGTGAAAGTCGTAGCAGTACGTCTTGCCGCTCGCAGTCTGATAGCCCCATTCATCGCTCTGGCCATGGGCAGTTCCGGCCTTGATGCCGGCCCCGGCCATCCACGTGACGAACGTTCCGCCGTTGTGGTCGCGCCCTTCCCCGTTTTGCGCAAACGGTGTGCGGCCGAACTCCGTCGTCCAGATAAGCAAGGTATCTTCAAACAACCCGCGCGACTTGAGATCCTGAAGCAACGCGGCAATGGGTTGATCCACGCTGGCGGCGATGGGCGGAAGCTCCTTCGGAATGCTGGCGTGGTTGTCCCAGTTGCCAGTGGCGCCCTGCGGCCCGCTCCAGACCTGGACAAAGCGCGTTCCGCGTTCCGCCAATCTTCTCGCGAGGAGACATCGCCGGCCAAAATCCTCGGTAGTTTTATCCTCCATCCCGTAGGCCTTGCGCGTGGTCTCCGTTTCGCGGGAGAGATCGAATGCCGCCGGGGCTGAAAGCTGCATGCGCGCAGCGAGTTCATACGATAGAATGCGCGCCTCCAGGCGGGAATCATCCGGATGTCGGACGGCATGGGAACGATTGAGTTTCTGCAACAACTCCAGTCCGTCGCGGTCCGCCTCACGGGTGGCAAACTTGAAGCGATCCTTCGCGAAAAGGTCAGGCACGGGATTGGGCGACCCGGCATTGATCACGGTTCCCTGATGCACGGCGGGCAGAAAGCCGGATGAGAACGGACCGCGTTGATTGTAGGGAAGCCCTTTGGCATCCGGCAGCACAACGAACGTGGGAAGATCATCCGTGAGATTCCCGAGCGCGTAAGAGGTCCAGGCTCCCAGACACGGAAAGCCGGGAAGAATGAACCCGCTGTTCATCATGTAAGTGCCCGGACCATGAACGTTTGTTTTGGACGCCATCGCCATCAGGAAAGCCATCTCGTCCACGACCTTCGCCTGATGCGGAAAGACACTGCTTACCCAGCGCCCACTCTGGCCATGCTGCTTGAATTCAAACGGGCTCTTGAGCATCGCGCCCGGCATGCCGGTGAAGCCTTCGGGTTTCTCCTTGGGACCAAGTTTCTGGCCATGCAGTTTTTCCAGCGCCGGCTTGTAGTCGAAGGTGTCCATCGGACTGGCGCCGCCGGTCATGAACAACTGAATGATGCGCTTCACCTTCGCGGGATGATGGAGGCCCCCATTGAGCCCGGGCTTCGGCTTGCCGAAGGCGTCGCGCGTGAGCATCTGTGCCATGGCGAGTCCGCCGAAGCCGCCACCGATGTTCCAGAGGAAGGAACGGCGGTTCCGTCCAGTGTTAATTGCGCTGTCGTCGATGGCGTTCACTCGTTCAAACTACAAACGATAAACCGATGTTGTGCAGAGCGACTGCCCCGCTGGAGTTCATGCTTTGGCGTGTCGGGCTTGTTGAAAAGAACGCTAACGCGTGAACTCCAACGTTTTACTCCGATATGAGGCCTTCTTCAACGGTTTCCCTTTTATTGTAATCGTTTCTCGCCTTCGCTTGACGCGACGTAGTGTTTCTGCGATTTATACGTCATGAGCAAATTGACGTTGCATGTTGATGACGCACTGATCGCCGCCGCCAAGGAAGAGGCGTCATCCCGAAAGGTCTCCGTCTCAAAAATGGTCAGCGACTATTTCCGTGTTCTGTCGGTGGATCGGTCATTGCAAATCCACCAAAATCTGCCCCCGATTACCGAATCCCTGTGCGGGAGCCTGAGCGGCGCGGATTCAGACATGGAGGACTACATCGATCATCTCGAGAGGAAGCACTCGTGACGGCAATTGTTGACACGAACGTTGTCCTCGACGTGATGCTCGACCGGCCGCCATTTTTGTCCGCCTCCGCCGCTGTCCTTGCGGCTGTGGAGATGTCCCGGTGTCGGGGTCTGCTCTGCGCGACGACGGTCACAACCATTCACTACATCGCGCGTCGCCACGTCGGTGCCGGGAAGAGTCTCGCCCGGATTTCCGACCTCTTGTCCATCTTCGAGGTCGCGGCGGTGAATCGGGCCGTTCTCGTGCTCGCCCTCGCGCGGGGTTTCGGTGATTTCGAGGACGCCGTCCTGCACGACGCCGCGGTTCAGTCGCGCGCGGACTGCATCGTCACAAGGAATATCGCGGATTTTCGGCAGGCAGTCATTCCCGTTTATTCGCCGGCCCAATTCATCGAGGCACTCGACGCGGAGGAGGATGTGGAAGAAGGGAACGGTGCGTGAGTATCTCGGCCATGAAATGCCTTTCGAGTATTGGCGCTGTCATTCTTCTCCTTTTTGTCCTGACCGGTTGCGGCCCGATGGATCATCGATCATCGATCATCGACGTCGCGAAGCATCTTCGAATGGAAGGACTTGACTAACTCGATTGAAAGCGTCCGAGGGGCAAGCGGGAAAGATTTCGTATTGTTTGCCTTCACCGCAGACTTCAGCGCTACGTCAGGGCCGTGGTTCCGACAAGCGCTTCGGGAAAAGGCTGTTATCAGATTCCTCTCCGGTCGATCTATAGATGGATATCTGGTGGACGGTACGAAGGCAGGTTCCGAGGGCATGACTGCGATCTAAAAATACGGATGGGTCGCCGTTCCGCCGAGCATCGGGATCTGTGACCGGAATGGATCCATGAAGTTTGTCGGAATTGTCACGAACACGGCCCGCGAAATCATTTCGTCAATTGCGCCGCAGATAGAATGATTGGCGGCTTTATTCGGGGCTTGGAGTTTGTCATTCCACGAACAGAAACTCACTGCTGTTCAACAAAACGCGGCACAACGCCGGCAGACCATGCCCGCGGACGTATTCCGACAGATCCCGCGTTTCGTCCGGCGTTGCCTTGCGGAGGAAAATCAGTTCAATCGCGCGCCGGGTCTGTTCTTCCTTGCTGGCCTTTTCCCGCTCCAGACGCGCGGCAAACCATTCGCTGGCGTGCAGGACGAAGTCGTTGTTGTATAGCGCGAGCGATTGCAAAGCAGAGACGGAGAATCCGCGTTTGGGCGGGAGGAGTCCGAGATCAGGAAAGTCCAGCGATTCCATGAACGGATCGGCAATGCCTCGCCACACGACGCGATAAATGCTGCGGCGAGTCGCGGACGCATGATTCCAATCGAACGCTTCGTAATCCAGTTTGGGCGTCGATTGCTGTCCTTTGGACTTGGTAAACTGCTCAATACCCGGTCCACCCATGGCCAGATCAAGGCGCCCGGAAATCTGGAGCGCCGAGTCCCGGAAACTCTCGGCATCCAGTCGCCAGCGGTTCATTCGCCACAACAGTCGGTTACCGGCGTCCAGTTCCTTTCCGCGGGAAGCCGACCGACCCCGAACCGGTGGCAGGTCGCTCACTCGTCGCCACGCCTGGCTGGTCAGAATAAGCCGGTGCAATTCCTTGAGGGATCCTTTGGCGTCATCGCGAAACCAGACTGCCAGCCAATCCAGCAATTCGGGATGCGACGGCTCACCCCCCATCCGCCCGAAATCGTTGGGCGTGTCACAGAGACCACGCCCGAAGTGATGTTGCCAGACGCGGTTCACGATGCTGCGCCAGGTCAGCGGGTTGTCCGGCGAGGCCAGCCAATCGGCCAGTGCGGCGCGGCGATCGGATTCGTGTTTGGAATCCGACAGATCAAAACGTCCCGGCAACGCGGTGATGGCGGCGAGCGCACCGGGTTGAGCCACTGGTCCGGGTTGTAGAAACTCCCCGCGCTTCAACACGTGCACAATCTTTGGTGCATCGGGTGTTTTTAGTTTCTTGGCGCGTGAGTAACGATCGGAAACGGCATAGACCGTCGCTCGAGGAGGCAACGATGCCAATTGCTTTTGCGCGTGAAGACGAAGCGCATGCGCGGCCAGTTCCAGGCGCTGTTCATCCGTGCGCTTGGTCGTGGGAATCTTCAAGGTTTTCAGCACGGCCGGCGGGTAGGTTCGCGCTTCTGCGGGTGGGACATCCGTGCCGAACAATTGAAAGCGACCGATCAAATGACCGCCGCCATGAAGTTGTTTAAGCGTGATATTCAGACTGGCATTCGTTTTCCAATCGTGCGATTGCGCCAGTTCGAATACTGCCTGATGCGATGCACCCACTTTGGGATAAATGCCCCAGGCCGTTTTCAAATTGCCATCCAACGCATGAGCGATCGTCCAGCCCGTCTGATCCCAGTCGGCGGTGGCCTTGCGAACCTTCAGTTTGACCGGTTCATTGGTTCCCGGCCGGAACAACCGCGCCTCGAACTCGGTGAGATGCAGATTCCCGTTGTCCTGTCGTCCAGGCCCATTCATTGGCAGTCGCTGGTCGCTCAAAACATCGAGGCGTATCGCGGTCAGTCGCTTACGCGGATACTTTGCACTGATGGTGTAGGTGTCCTTGTCCGGTAGAGTGCCCGAGGCCGAAACGGATCCGTCTTCCTCGCGCGTCAGCGTGGCTCCGTCGGAGGACTGAAAACTCTCCAACTCGAGCGGTTCCCAACTGGCCGGGTGTTCGGTAAAGCGCCGCTCCCAGTCCGCCACCACTGCGCGGTGCTTTTCCGCGAGTAGAACAGCGCTATCCTTTCCGTCCGCAGCCGCCAACAGACCTTCCCAACGCTTACGCTGATTCGCGGTTTCCGGATTGGTGTCGTATTCCACGTCGCCTTTGCCTACGCCAGCGAACACCGCCTGCAGGGAGTAGTAATCTTCCTGTGTAATGGGATCAAACTTGTGGGTGTGACAGCGGGCACAGTTGGCCGTCGTGCTGGCAAAGGCCGCCATCGTCTGCGTCACCATGTCATCACGATCCAGATAATCAAAAGTGACGGGCGCAGTGCCGGCGCGGCTCAACTCCAGCGGACCGGCGGCGATGAACCCAAGAGCCGGCGTCAATTCCGGTTGTTCCGGGTAAAAAACATCCGACGCCAATTGTTCGCGGATAAAACGCGCCCACGGCGTGTCGCGGTTCAGGCTGTCGATGACGTAGTCCCGGAAGCGCCAGGCATTAGGACGCAGGACATCGTGTTCGCAACCGTGCGAATCGGCGAAGTGAATCGTGTCCAACCAGTGGCGCGCCCAGCGTTCTCCATAGCGTGGAGAATCAAGGAGTCGCGAAACCTGCTTCTCATAAGCCATGGGATCGATATCCGCAACGAACGCAGCCACGGCTTCCGGAGTCGGCGGCAGTCCGTGCAAATCAAAACAGAGCCGGCGAAGGAGCGTCCGGCGATCCGCTTCCGGGAGAGGTTTGATTCCCGCCTTCGCCAACCTCGCCTCTACGAAGGCATCAATCGGATGCTTCATGCCCGCTGGAACCACCGGACGAATCAGCGGCTTGAGTGACCACCAATCGGTCGTCGCAATTGTTTTGGGACCGTCCTCTCGCGGGTCATGAGCGCCGGTCTTGACCCATTCAATCAGCACCGCGATATCCACCTCCGGCAACTTCTTCTTCGGCGGCATCTGAAGATCCGGATCGGTGTGCTGAATCGCGCGAATCAACAAACTTTTGCCGGGCTGACCGGGCACAATCGCCGGACCGGTGCCGCCACCCGTCTGCCAACCAGCCCGGGAATCCAGCATCAATCCGCCCTTGGACTTTTTTGCTTCGTGGCTGTGACACTTGTAGCAGTGCTGTTTTAGCACCGGAAGCACACGAGATTCGAAGAAAGCGGCAGGCGATGAATCCGGCGCGCTCCACCCCCACAACGGGCTCATGGCTGATGCAGCCAGGAAATGAGCCAGCAAGCGGGGGCCGAATTTCATGGGCCTATAGTTGCACTCTGACAAAGCTTTTTCAATCACATGCCAAGCACACCGTTGAAGCGTTGTTCGAAGCCTTAGTGATTGCCCGGGTGTCGCTTATGGAGCAGGCTTACGGCGAGTGGCGCCAGCTTAAGCAGGACGTGTCGGTAAATGACGTCAGCTGAGTGGCGGCAGCGTCGTAGCGCAGACTTCCAAGTCTGCCGTATCGCAGGTTTTCCAAACCTGCCGGGTGTGGCTTGGAACAAGCGGATTGTGGTGTGGATCAGTGGTTGAATTGACCAACGACGGCGGGCCGTCGCGGTTGCAACCGGCGCGCCTCGTGGCCGCCGACGCTGGACTCGGCGTTCGGCATGATCGTATGATGCGAATCACCACAATTCTACTCGCCCTGATGTTGGTGGCCGGATGCAGTCGCCAATCGAGTGGACCGAAGCCTGTGGCCATCAACATGGTTGAGAGTGTGGATTCGCGACAGGTCATATACGAGGGTGTGCCTTGGGTAGAGGTGACAATATCTCAAAGGGTGGATCCCAAAGCGCCCGCGTATGTGGTTGGCATCCGTGAGAGCAAGTGGGCCAATCGGCTGCGTTGGGCTCTGGTCGAGCAGAGGATCGATGCTGAGAAGGTAATCAGCCGTTTTCGTATGCATTCCATTGCGCAGACCAACCAGATTACCTTGAACAGGGATGATTTTGATTGGTATCCGATGGTCAGTGGCTTTCAGCCTGTAGAGGTGGTTTTTAAAGCCGAATGAAAGAAGCGTGGCTTTGAGTCGGACCGATAGCGGAGACATCAAATCCATGACCGGGTGAACACTGTCAGCCAATTTTCCGGCAATTCATCGCCCCGGATTTTGTGACTCTTTGTGCTTTTCGTGGCTTCCTGAACTGCCGTTTCAAGGGTGATTCGCATTATGAACTGAGGCGCGGAATTCATTCCGCTTCCGCCCGCTCCTGGAATCGCGATCTCCAAACAGATTCACGCGTTTCGACCAGCCACGTTGAAGGGGACTAAAGTCCGCGCTCCCACCAATACGAATCGCCGCCTCAAAGCATGCAAAAGCGATTCTTGATACCGGTGTCGGAGTTATTGATGCGAGGGTCTTTTCGCCATTACCCGAATATTTCATCGCTTCGGGGAGCGCGGGCGTCTCGCCTGCCATTTGCGGCGTCCCGCCGCAAATTTCGGGGGAGCGACGCATTCGGTAAGAAACGACACCGTGTGACAGGGTGAAACGTTCGGCCGGTCGGCGGGACGCCGACCGGTGCATGCGAGACGCATGCGCTCCCCTTTTGAGGGTGAAATAACCGGCTGAGACCAGACTACTTCGTTCCGGAAGCTTTCAGATATCCCTCTGCCATGATTTCTCCGAGGCGAACAATGCCGGCCGTGTCGAGGACGAGCTGCTTCCGCTGAGGTGGCAGGGCGAAGGCCTTGAGATGAACAAGGTGGTTATCTGTTGCGGCGACCTTTTCGATGGCGGCGGTGACATCGATGGCATTGACGTTTTTGTGGTCGGTCGGAGGTTGCTGGCTGACAAACCATCTGAGCGCCGGATGCGACAAGTCCTTGCGGCTCTGCGCGATGATGGATTGAAGCCGTTCGGCTGCGGCCTTCCGGTAGGGCGAAAAGGACATGTCGTTCTCGCCCAGATGATAGAACACACCGGCGAGTTCCACGCTGTGCCCTTTGCCTTCCAACCCGGCGATAGCCTCTTTGATGAACGCGATGAACTTTGGGTAGATGTGCCGCGATTTGGCGACGCTCCCTTCGGGCGTCCAATCGACGATCTGTGATCCACTGTGCGTGAATTTGGCGATTGCGATGTTGCCGGCGGTCTTTTCCTTGAGGACTTTTCCAAAGCTCAACTCCGGTCCAAACGTATCGTAATACCCCGCCGGGCCGAGTGGTTCCCAACCGTCGGAAACTTTGACACCTCCACCGATGTTGTATTTGAAGGGAATGCCTCCGTCGTCCTTGAGCAATTCACCGTTCAGTTGTTTGAGTTCCTGAACGAAGGCGCGTTCACCCTCCATGTTGCGGTGTCCTGCGAGGACGAACAGTTTGACCGTGCTGCCCTTTTCATACGGCCACTTCTTGAGTGGTCGCGATGTCTTTTGCAGCTTGCCGATCGTTCGCAGGTAGGCGTCTGCATGGTTCACCCCGTGCTCCAACTGGCCGAGGGTCCCGTAGTGGTAATGCAGGCCGACGCCTCCACCGATCTCGACACCGACGTGGGCCGTGGGGATGTACTCCGCCAGCGGGTCGGCCTCGGTGACCGCCTTTTGCCCCTCGCTGATTGCATACATCCGCGGGCGCAAATCCATACCCCAGATCGTCTTGGTGCAAAGCTCGCCAATGTAGAACTTCAGGCCGGGCAGCTTCAGTTCGCGGCGCCATGTGGCGATGAAGTTCGCCAGATTCTTCCCGTAGTTCGCCATGTAATCCGCGTTGAACATGTCGTTCTCGCCCTGGTGCCACATGAAGCCTTCGATCCGGTAGGGGATTCCCTGCTTGTCGAATTCCGCCAACGATGACCGGACCCAATCGAGTGCCAGCGGATACATCTTGAAACCCTGCGGATGGTCGGGATTCCAGTCCCCTCCCAGATGCGTTCCGCCGGCGGCGCACTTGATGATGGCGATGGGCGCGTCGATGTTCCGCGTGACCTTGCGGGCAAAACTCAGTTCCGGGCCAACCACCTTGTTGACCGGCTGCAGGGCAATCCAGCCGTCGGACTTCAACTTGTTCTCCCGCCCGATGCAGTAGGAGAATTTCACCTTGGGCTGCGGCTGCTCCAATCCGGCGAAGGGTGGGAAGTGTTTGATGTCGTCCACCTTCGAATCCGATCCGACCATGTTGGATTGACCGGCGAAGATAAAGACGCGGACGGTCTGCTTGTCAGCGGCATGCGAAGTGGATGCGAGGAGACAGAAGCTGAGCAAAAACGAGATCGTGGGAAGAGTCGTCCGGATTGACTTGATCATTCTGTAAGGAATCGTGATCAAAGTTGTTTGTCGGAGCAAGGGCTTTCAGGCGCAGCGACGCTGACGGAAAACCACGAATGAACGGCGAATCAACTCTGTCGCTGCAAAATCTTTCTGATAGCAGGGAGCAGAACGGAAACTTTCAAAAGTGAGGATCGACACCATTTCGACACCATTTTTTTGAGTGTCATCTAACCCTGAGTACGGCCTGAACAGGATTGCCGTCTCTTTGCACGAATTGTTTTCCTGTAACTGTCGTGTCGTATGGCAGGTTCACCAGAATCAAAAATCCTTCATCTGATTGGATCATTGTTTGACCAAGTCTGAAGAATGGAAATCTGGAACGTGCAAATTCCGTTTCTGCAATCAGTTCCAATGACGGCGAGTATTCAGCGACCAGCATTCGACTGAAGTTTTTTTGTGGATGACGGGGAAGAGGCAAGACAACTCTGCCGCCGTCAATTGAATCGACTACACGGTAATCTGGTTTGAATCTCTCAATGACCAGTGCAAAAATGTTCCCTTTTTTGTGGACAACAGCTGAGGCTATCATTCGATTAGATGCATACGAAACCGTGAACTTCTTCATTAATCCGGACGCTGAATCGACTGTGGCAAAAAATCCTTGGTGAATGCCACGCTGAGGGAATTGAATTCTGTTTCCGGCAAAGTCCGCGATTCCAAGAAACGCACCGCCAAGGATCAAATGACGATCATCGAGCCAAGCTACGGTTTCAGCGTGCATGCTCCCGGGCTGTCGCTTCATCGGGAGCGTAGCGTAGTTGAAATTTGTCAGAACTGTACCACTACCGTCACACTGAATGATCACAGCGCCGCGTGAAGCGACTTCATTATCTGCAACCATTACCGGAACGCCTTGCGGGATATTGTAGATGGATCCTGTCAGAGCCAGTTTCCCGTTTTTTGAAATGGACAATGACCGGATAGCAACATTCCCTTCTACCTCCAACGATGCTCGTCCAATTTCCGCCCCACTTGCATCAATCGTCAGAAGCACCGTACGGGGATTAGTTAGGTCATTCGGAAGCAATTCAGAGCCTGCCAGATTGCCTGAAATAGCGAGACGCAGCATTTCATTGGATGCTATAGCACGCAGATCAAACCCAAAAAATGGCGCCACCTTATACGTTCGACGCCAAAGCTCGTTGAGACTTGGTAGGCCGACCCGGGATACCGCTACTTTTCCGCCCGTTTCTCGTGTCATACGAATCGGATTCGGTTC
>CALBIE010000059.1 GCA_937893495.1 uncultured Verrucomicrobiales bacterium
ACTTCCAACCGATCTTCGACGCGATTCACCGGATTGGCCGTCGTTCCGTCGGGCGCCATCCGTAGAAATCCGGTGGCGACAAGATTGTCGTAAACGGCCTGCGAGATTTCGTTGCCCTTGTCGTAATTCGCGAGTTCATCTCCCGCGAGCTGCTCGGTGAGGAATCGATCATACGGTTTGTCGGCGTTGAAGGAGCGAATGACATAGTCGCGATACTTCCACGCGAACGGACGAATCATGTCAGCGTTGCGTTTGCCCTCGGAGTCGGCGTAACCGGCGAGGTCCAGCCAGAATCGCCCCCAGCGTTCGCCGTATCGTTCCGAGGCCAGCATCCGATCAACGAGTTCGCGATAAGCCTTCTCACTGTCGTGCGCGGTGAAGGAGTTGATGTCATCCAGCTCAGGTGGAAGTCCAGTGATGTTGTAGGAAACCCGTCGAAGCAGATGCAGCGATGAGGCGGGCGGCGAGAAACTCAATCCGCGCCTTTCAAGCTGGCGAAGCAGGAAGGCATCGATGGGGTTCCGAACCGAGTGCTGGTTCTTCACGGCCGGAACCTTCGGTTTGCGAACGGAATTAAACGCCCAATGATCGGATGCCGGCGGAGAGACTTTCTCAGAGCTTCTCGTTGCCGCCGCCCTTTTCGCGCCGGAGGCGATCCATCGTTTGAGGGCGTCCAGTTCGTGGGCGGGCATGGGTTCAATGCCCGCTCTTCCATGGACCTTTTTCGGTGGCATTTCGCCTGTGGCAATTTTTTGAATCAGAAGGCTCATTTCCGGATGACCCGGTTTGATGACCTTGCCTGATTCTCCGCCTTGTCGAATCGATTCAACGGTCCGTAGATCCAGTTTCCCTTCCTGATATTCGCCACCATGGCAGATGACACAACGCCGCAGCAGGATGGGGATGACGCCATCCGAGTCGAGGACCGGTGCGGCTGCCTGGACTGAAACGGCAGCGAGCAGCGTAACGAAGCCGGTGCTCAACGTGCTCTTTGCGAAATGACTGTTGCTGGCCGTGAACCGGTACGCCCCCTCACCCCATCCCTCTCCCCCGGTGGGGGAGAGGGTGCCTGAAGGGCGGGTGAGGGGGCGTCCCGGTTCGTGGACCCAATGCGCTATTCGAGAATCGTGGAAACTACCCATGCGTGCTGGTTTCGATTGAATGGAGTTCGACTAGTTTACGCGAAGTGCATTCATTGCAAAGGATTCACGTAAGATTGATTGTAGGCATAACTCATGGAATTATGCATGCACAATGCAGGTCACCATTCGACGAGTCGAGGAAAGCTGGATTGCCCGGGCCAAAGCCGAGGCGGCTGAGCGTGGAGTTTCGATGAACGAAGTGCTGCGCGAGGCCTTGGCGGTTGGGTTGGGCGCGAAGGGGGAGCGCCGGCGCAAGGCGAATCTGGACCAGTATGCCGGTGATTCAAAGTTCGGGCCCGAATGGGAGAGTTTTCTCGAAGGCGATTCGAAGCGGATCGACGAAGAGTTTTGGAACTGATTGTCGCACGGGACACGAATGCCTACAGCGATCGGCCTTCGGCGGGAGGACTTCGAACGCTTTCTGGCGGCTGTGCCCCATCGGGAGCCCGACGAGACGGCTCGGTTGCCGGAATGATTTTACGCTACCGCGACGGTTGAGCCCAGAGCCGGGCAGGTCAAATGGTTGAATCACGAATGGTACGAGTCGATCGGAAAGAGACTTTGCGTCCTTGAGACCTCCGTGGTCTATTCAGAACGAACTGCGTGTCTGCACGCGAGTCAGTAGTTGGGGTTGGACATGAAAAAGACGCGGATATTCGGCCTGGGTGTGTTGCATTTCCAGTCACTTGCAATTCCGGCAGATGGAGGCCGAGCACATCCGCGTTAGGCGTACAAGTTCCTGTGACGAAGCTAAAAAAAATCTCGCTGTTCGTACTGGGCGGGTTCGCCTACTTCGTTTTGGGCACCCTTGCCGCAACACTGTTATGGGGTTTTTCACATCATCGATACGAACACCCGATATCAGGACACTACTTCGGTTCGATTCGTGTTTGGTTTACAGCGCAAGAGGACGGCCCCTGGTTCTCATTTGGCCTTGAGGCCGAGACAAAACCACGGTGGTATTGGATTCGCCCCAGGTCGTTTCCATATCCTTCGGCGCTGGTCAAATGGTCCCCTTCTTCACTCGAAGACGAATCTGCACAACTTGACCTGGTTTCGATGAAATACACAAAGGGGGGTGTCACGGCACCTCTGACGCCCGATGTTCTCGAGGTTTGGCTGATGAATCCACGGGATGCTGAGGAGGCCGCACGCGGGAAACGATGGGCAGAAGAGATTCATCTATGGTTGGTCCAAATTTCTCGAGGTGAGGCACCTCCACCAAGACATCACACATACCGCTTCGAGAGGCCCTTTCACATACGTGTTTCACATTTTTGCAGTGGTTGGGGGTTTCCGGGCATGATTTACATTTCTTGGATCGTGTGGCTTTTGTTCATGGTTTTCCGTTTCTGGAGGATGTTTGGGGGCACTAAGCCGCAGGATCTATCCGTGTCCAGCCACCTTGCGTATGACCTGCCACCAAACCCTGCCATTCTCTTGCTTGGCTGAAAACGTGTCCCAACAATTGACAATGCCACCGGTGAGACAGAGTTCCTTTGCGCCTTTGCGTTGAAGGAATTCGCAATTGAACGCAGAGGACACGGAGAACGCAGAGGGCCGCAGAGCCGGATTTGGAAACCCTCGAATCACACGATGTCCGGAGCCGGACTGGCATTCACGAATCCTTTCCTTTGTGTTCCTGGCGTCTTGGTGGTTAACTGATGTTCAGGAAAAGCGCCGCCGTGAATCTGACGAAGCAATTGAGTTTTTTCGCTGCCCGATGGACACCGTTTTCCATTTGATACTGTACGGCGCGATGTTCCTGGTCGGCGGATTGTTCGTCGTGAGTGGGGTGGTTTGGTTTTTATGGTTTGCCGCCTTCTTCTTTTCGCGCAACGACGCCTCCATGCGTAACGGTTTTTTTAATGCGACCTGTTTTTTTGCGTTGTGCGGACTGGTACTGATATTCACAGGTGTCGTAACCGTCTATGTGTCATTTCTGGTTTCTGGCCAACCTCCGCGTCCGTGATCAAAAGCGTGCCGTGGGAGTGCCAAGCAAGGTCAAAAGTGGAAAAAGTGAGAGTTGTAGGGCTCGTTTTGCGTGAAATCGTTTCAGCTACAAAATGAGATGGCACCGGCCACGGGCGGGCAGCGTGTTGGTGCATGTGTGCTTTGGGTGATTCTCGGTGCAGTGGTCGGGTTTCTGGCCTGCTACCCGTTGGGCATTCTGATGGTGGGTAGCGCAAAGGCGACGATTGGGATTTTCCAGGACAGGACGTTGCCCGTGTTCGTGCCGCTGGCCTCGCTTGCCGGCGCCGCAATTCCGTTCGCAGCCATTCTTCGCGCGAGGGTCGGGCGAGGCGAGGATTGGCGACAGTTGCTTCGACAGTCGGTGATAGTGGCTGTCATCGCCACGCTGTTGTCCAGTCTGCTGGCCATAATTATTTTCGGCATTGTTCGCCGTTCACTAATGTTCGCACACGACGGGGTTGCTGATTGTTTCATGTTGTCGATTCCGGTCATCACGGCATTGGCGGTTGTCATTTCACAGTTCGTGGTGAGTGTCCGTACCACCAGATCGGAGCGCCGTGAACAAAAACGCGCGAGTCCCTCCAGTTAACAATACTGACGATTAGGCGACACCACGCATCATGCTTTCACACATCGCAAACCGGTTTGGAGTTGCGGGCAGCACGATTGCAGTCCTTGCCGTAGTCGCGTCGGTATCGGTCATGATGCTGCCGTATCGTCTTTCTCTATTACGGGGAGCGTTTTTTGACACTGCAAGTTTTGTTCAGCTTGCCGGCCCGCTGCTGGCGGTCGGATTTGGTGCCGCCGCACTTCGTGGCGATACGCGCAGTCGCAGATTCGGCTTTGTCGCGATTGCGCTCAGCGTCGTGGCGTTTGTGCTGGCCTTGCTCACGGCTCAGCCTCATTCGAGGGCACATTTTGGCCCCATGGGAGTGCCGCCTAAAACCGTGGAGCCAATCGGGATAAACCTTGATGGTGATTGAGAATGAAAACGTGTCAGAACCAATCCAAAAATTGTAGCAGCCGACGTGAGAAGGCTCCGATCTTTTTTGAGTTAGAGCCTCGTCACCTCGTCTGCTACGGGTTTTGAAATCGCCTCGTCAGTCCCGGCAATTGATCATGCTGGCGGT
>CALBIE010000060.1 GCA_937893495.1 uncultured Verrucomicrobiales bacterium
GCGCGCCGGCTCCAGGCTCGACTGAGGTGCCGGGCCGATAGGCGACAATCGCGAGTTTGTCCGCCGTGGCGATGACAAGGGAAGGCGGGTGCTGGTAGATCCGCTCATCGATGACCTCGACGGGAAGCCAATCCTGCCACAGTTCCCGGCCAAATGAACACCCGCCGTCGGTGCAGTGCAGCAACGGACCTTCGTTCGCAATGTCGGAGATTCCTCTCGTCCGCGCGGCGTTCCATTGGTTATGAGGAATGGCGCCGGGGCGCGGTCCTTCGTAGCGCCCAATTTCCGCCCGGCACCACGGACATTCGGTCAGTACCAATGGGTTTCCTTCGATGTTTCCTCGGCGAAACGCGCTCAGGTCGGTTCTTGCGCCTTCGATTTTATTTGGCGAGCCGTCGCCGCCGATCCACAAACCGAGCGAGAAACGAGCGCCGGGTATCGCGCCCATGCCGTAAGCCGCCGGGTTGCGCCGCAAGTATTCCATGGCGCAGATCAAACTGGCCGCGCGCTGGAACTGCTGGGTGGTGAGCATCCGCAGCGTGTAGCGCATGAGGACATTGGTGCCGTCGCGGCGTGGTCCCGCGCCGCCAGCCGCCATGAGGAGGCGCTCATGGAACATGTAGAACGCCATCACCGCGAGGTAGGCTTCTGTCTTGCCACCGCCGGTGGGAAACCAAATCAAATCCACGATCTCGCGATCGGGCGAACGGGCATCGCGAATGCCATCGAGTGACATGAGCAGGAAGGCGATCTGGAAGGCACGCCACGATCCCAGGCGGTCGCTCGCCTCCTGATTGTTTTGATAAATGCTCCAAGGGGACCGATGTGCCCCCTCGGGGCCAACCCTGTGGAGAGCCGCGTTCCAATGCAGCGGTCGCCGGGCCAATTGTTTGGTCGCGATCTGCTGGAGCAACATGCAGAGATTTGCGAGCCGGAAGGCCTTACGGACGCGCTCGTCGCTCCGAAGCAACGCGATGCCCGCATTGATGCGATTGAGGCAGGCATCGCAGGCATCGAGGTGGCGCGTGGCGACGGGTGCGAATCTGGCATCCAAGGCGGTCGCTTGTTCGCGGCCACGTTGAATCCATGCGGCGTATTCCGCGGCGAGATTTTCCAGTGACTGCCAGGCCGGCCCTGCGCCGTCGTCCGTGATCCCGGCGAGCGCACGCATGGAGAGTTGGATCCGGTTTCCATTCGCGTCCTCGATGTCGGGCGTCATGCTCGGAAGCTGCACGGCCGGCATTACGTCCACGTAGAGCATCGATGGGGACTGTCCCGGTTCGGCATCCCAACCGGCAGCACAGCCATGTCCGATGCCCCAAGTAGCGGCTTCACGGTAGAGAAGTGCCAGGGACTGCTCCTCGGGGTCGAGCTGATCAAAAGGACGCCGGCTCTCCGGGTATTTTTCCAAGCGCCCCGACCCGGCTGACACTTCAAAATAGGTCTGATAAAGAACCGCCTCACGCGGCTCCTGAGTTCCGGCAAATGGTGTCGTGTTGCGAAGGACCACGGTCAACAGCCATACGCCCTCGTGTCCCTGAAGCTGGCGGGGGAACACCTCGACCATGAGCGTAATCGGAGAACCCGGGGGCATCGTCACGGGCTTCTGGACTTTCCGACCGGAAACCAATTCGCTGCGGTTGATGATGATCTCCGTATCCGGCAACACCGCGTGTTGTCGCCGCCAGACGGGGCCGTCCTTGGCGTGACCATCCTCATTGGTCCACAGGCGTTTGCCGGACTCGTACCGCCCGTTCATCGGAAATGGCGCTGCATCGTCAAGCTGCCACGGAAACCGACGACTTAGCGGCAGCCGGACGATGACGCGGCCGTCTTCACCCAAGTGAACGCAAAACGAAAGGCCGGTGGTGGAAGGACGGCGAACATCGGGGCTGGTGACCTCAAAATCATCCGAACCATCGGAAACAGGTGAAACGTCCCCTGTCATCGCAGCACCACCCGCATCATCATTGGCGTCAGGCACGTCGTCCGATTCGGTCTCGGCACCAATCGTATCGGTGGCCTGCATGGCAGCCTGGTCGGGTGGAGGAGATGCGGGCGCAGCTACAGCCAGGGGAGCACCAGGATGGAGAAGGCCGGCACCGTACTTCCGATGGGGAGTTTCGCGGTCGTAATAGAGAACCTCCTGCAGATCGGCGTCGGGGGCGGGACGCCATGCGACCGGCCCTCGACGCAATGGAGCAGGGTCCACGAATTCACCGTTGGTGAACGCGATGACGGCGGGTTCGGCGAGCGGCCGGGACGGACCAACAAGTTCTCCTCGAATCCAGGCAATCAGTTCAGCTCTTTCACTCATGAGTCAGCCTTTTCCGTGAACCATCCGAGCAATGTTGGTTGGCAGCTTTTGTCGCACAAGAGGCGGACGGACTCGGTCGCCCGCGTCATGCCGGTATAAAACAGGTTGCGGTGGAATTCCGGCTCGCCGAGAACCAGGTCGGTCAAAATCACAACCTTGTTCTCCATGCCCTTGAAGGCATGAACGGAGGCGTAGCCAGTGAACTCGCCGGCCTGCCAGGACGGACGCAGTTTGAATCCTTCGTTTTTGAGTCGCGTGGCCGCGCACGCATCGGGACCACGGAAGGAGAGGATGGTAATCTCCGAGGGTTTGTAGCCTTGGGATTTGAACTCTCTCAACCACTGACCAAGTTTATCCAACTGCGCGCGCTCATGTTCGTAAAAGAAGATGTCGTAATTTTGAATGCCGCCGCCAGCGCGCATGTAACCCGCATAGATGGGTTTTCCGAAACCACTGAGGCGCACCGCCGTATCCCCAACAATCTGGTAGTTCCGGCAGTTCTCGACGTGCCGCCAACGTGACAGCTTTGCCGAAGCATCCAGTGCGGCGAAGGTCTGATCCATCACGCCACGGTCGGTGAGGATTTGGTTGTCGAAATCGCCGAACAAGGCAAATGCTCCCTTGCTGAAGCCTCCCGTCAGAAACTGCGAGAGACATTCCCAAAGGCGCGGGCGGGCAAGAAGATCCTGCGCCTCATCAATGACAACATAATCAAAGGACGCGGCGGCTTTGAAATCGGGATCGGTGAGGCGTTCTTCCAACTGTTGGAGCAGCACTGTTTCCCAGAAATCGCGGGGAGGATTTTCGGGAATTGCCAAACCGGTCAGTTCGGCCAAGACCCTGATGGCACGACCGACAACAAGATTCGGCAAAGGCGGAGCCATCCGACCCATCCGCTGCCTCATCCATTCCCCCACAAGATTATTGAAGCACAACAGCGCGACGCGGCGACCCTTCTCGGCGGCACGCCGGGCAACTTCCATGGCGATGAGCGTCTTGCCCGTGCCCGCCGGGCCGGAGACGACAAGCTGATCGTTAAACTCGGCCAGTTGCAGGACAGGCTTTTGCTGCGCCCTCAGAACCGCCTCGATCTGCTCCTCGCGCCGCCTGATTTCTTCGCGGGCCTCGGGGTGGAACTTTTGCACCGGGACACAGGACTTCACAATGGTCGCAACCTGATCCGCAGAAAGCCGTTGCGCCAAACGAGTGAGGTTTCCATCCGCAGTAATGCTCTGCTCTATCCTAGACTTCAGATCCGCGCATAATGCTTCGCCGCTGCTGAATGCGCGGAAGGCACGCATGTCCATCAGTTCCCACGGCTGAACAGAGAGGTTGGGCGACAGATCGAACGGAGCGCGCGGGAAGATGCAACAATGGACGACAGGGACACGTTTGAATTGCGGCACCAATTCCCCCAAGCGGCGATAAAACGTATGTCGTCCGTCTGAAGCCTGCTTGAATGGCGAGCGCCTGATCTCCGACGGATGCCAGCGCTCGCCATCGTAGGCCAAATTCTCGTGTGACTTTACCTCGATGCAAAGGATACCGGTGTCTGGCACAATGACGACGAAATCAATCTCAGTCCGCAAGCCACGATTCCACGGAGCAAGGTCGAGGGAGTGCAACGCCACCCAATCATCCGGCCCGGCAGCAAGCATGTTGAACACGTCGTGTTCGCCGGGCGGCGTGCGGTCGTCCATGAATGAGGGGATCAGGCGCGCCATTGTTCGATGGTGTTGAGTTCACGGACGAAACGAAGTTCGGTTTCTGGAGCGAAGAATCCTTCCTCGACAAGAGACAACCGGTTGAAGAGTGCTGCGCCGCGCAAGGATTGACCGGCAGGGATGAGGAGTGAGAACCCAGTCTTAGCCGCCGCCTGTGCCCGAATCTCCGGCAGCAGTCCGTTGAGAATAGCCATTAACTCTTTCTCGACGATTTCCTGCCCATGCAAGCCCGCTTGAATCGCTTCGCCCCGACTGTGCCGAATTTCATTCCAAGCAGATTGCCACCACGGCATGGCGTGAGAACCGGGCCGGCCATTCGCATTCCCAGCGAGTCCAAGCACACGGATAAGAATCTCAAAATGTTTCTTTCGGTGCGGGGCGTGGATGACGGTGCTCGGAGCCACACACCAGTTGCGGATGTCGGCGGGCAAACACAAAAGATTCAAGCCCGCCGCGCGCAGGCGTTCGACCAGACCGACGGGATCCCTCTCTCGTTCCTCGATTAAGCGATCTTTCCACATCCGGCTATAATCGCCGTATCCAGACTGCTGGCCCCCGAGGTCCACGTCCCTCAACAGGGGCCGAATGACAAACATGCCTTCGAGCAGCGTCTCGCCCGGCAGGCGCGGCCAAACCGGAATGCGTGCGCCGGGTGCCGGGTCAAAGCTGAGAACCCGGGAGTGCGGCGGATAAAGAATTCCGTGCTCTCCGTCGATCTGGGCCATCGTCGCACGACGTTTCTGCCCCGGTTGGTTGAGCCTCCCAAAGATTTGAAACTCATCCTCCTCCGGGGCGTCGCCATGAGGCCCGCCGCCGCCACCATCGCCGAACTGTGTGACACGTGCCGTCCACGAAATCCGGGCGCCAAGGCCGCCGTCATTCGCAGCCGGCACACCAGGAACCACCAATTCATTTGCAGAAGGAGCGACCGGATCGTAGCCGAAGCCGGGCTCGTCAGAACAGCCGGCCCAGACGATCTGCACCAAGGTGCCGAAGCGGGGCGCAGCCTTGATCGCGTCTGGAGCCGAACCCCAGCCCCAAGAGCGAAGCGGGCCAACCTTGATGAGGGTATCGAACGTGTCCGAATCACGGTAATCACGGACCGAATGAAGAAAAGCCGCCTCACCGAGAAGTGCGCCCTCGGATGGTGCGAGCAGCGACTCGAAGTGGGCGCGGGCGGTTCGGTGACAGTAGATTTTGAAAGGCCGACACGCGACACTCAGTTCGCGGATCGCGGCCCGAAGTCTTTCGCGGACTGGGTTTTCAATTAGTTGGATGGACTGCGCCGAACGCAGCGCCACGTCGAAGGCAATACGAATATCACGCCCCCAGCGGGCCTCTATCAGCGCCGGGTCGCCAACGGTTTGCAGAGCGGCGAGAATCGCGCCGTCGAAAGGCACGGGAACAGTTAACCATTTCGACAGGGCGCCGCGCAGGCGGTCAGCCGTTTCGCCAGCCTCATGGTCACCACCTTCCCGGAGGCTTACCACGATTGAGCGCACGCTGCGGCGCAAAGCGCCAAACGCGGCCATCGAAATCTCATGGCGCTCGGTGGAAAAGAACGAGTGCCCTTCAAAAAAATCAAAAATATTGGAAGCGGTGGCCGGCATAGTCATGCCCTCCTTCCAAGAATCGAGATGGACATTCCCCGCGGAACCTCCGGGAGTCCGAGGAGCATGTCTTCATCCTGAACGTACCACTGCCGCAGGTCGGACATCTTGTTGCCCAACGCCTCCAACCGATCACGCTCCACGGTCCGATGGATTACGCCGACGATGTCGCTACGATGGAATTCAGTCTGGCCAGCAACCTTGAGAAACGAAGTATCGCCATCCGCAACGACAAGGCGTGGAGCCACCACATTTCGGTCGAACTGCCCGGTTCGGGCATTGAAAAAAGCGACACGGGAAATGTTGCAATCCGACCACTCGTGAATGGTGAGCAATTCTTCCAAGCCGTGCTCCTCCGTCCCGTCGCGGAAGCGCACGGAAGCACAAACCTCCTTGCTGGCGTTGCCGCCACCCGTCCGGCCTGCAAGGCAAAGACCCGAATAAGATTTACGGAGGTTGTCCGAGTGGAATCGAGCAGAATGGACGAAGGGCTGATATCTATGCGCCTCCAATTCACCCTCGGCAGTGTTCCACTGGGGCGGTGGTTCGCCGTCGACGTGCCAATCGATCAAGTACTCCGGATTCGGCCAGTAAGTTCCCTTCCGATAATCGAAGGCAAGCCGCCTTTGAGAAACATCTGTTTTGTCCGATACCTTGTGCGGTCTATTCGGAAAGCGCGGGGATCGAACCACGCCAGTTACCTCCTTGAGGTGTCCGCAGCGTTTCACCGGCGGATCGCAAGCTGTCAATTCACAATCGCGGCAGCTCTCCAAGTATTGGCGGGCGTATTGCAGCAGGCGATTATAATGCCCGTCGACGTCGTTGGCATGCGGGTCGGACAGGTCGCGAATCATGGCCCCTAGC
>CALBIE010000061.1 GCA_937893495.1 uncultured Verrucomicrobiales bacterium
GGGCGCGTGACTGGAACAGGCGACTCGCGAGTCGCCTGTGAGGAACCACCTCGGCGGTGGCGATTTGGCATTTGTGAAGCTGAGACGGGGGAATGCGATCGACAGTTTCAATTGCCAGATAATTCAGGGAAATCTTCAGCGAACCATCTTTGCCGGTGAACTTGACGTCGTGCTCATCAGCGGAGTGGTGCTGATGGTCGGCGTCGTCTTCGCCGTGATGATGATGGGGATTGGCGGCGAATTCAGCCGGTGAACGCTCGTATCCATCCTCGGCGACATGGCCCATCAAACCCGGTGCCAGGCAATGGTCCGCCGTGGCCAGATGCACGGGAACGTAAACCAGGTAGGCAACAAACAGGCACAACGTGAACCAGCCGCAGGAGCGGCCAATACGGGTGCTGGAGAATTGCCGGGAATACTTCACGAGTGGTTTAACGACTGCCAGAGTGTATCGATTGTTCAAATCCGTCAATGCGCTTTGTTGAAGCCGGGTGGGTTGCGAACACATTTGCGTGGAGTTCCTGATGGAGCGCGGAATTTATTCCGCTTCACATGGCCCGCGCCTCCACCTTGTAGCGTATTGATTCCCCGCTTTGAGGTCACGAACTCAGAAACGGCGGGAAACTTTGAAACGAGCCGAGCCGTCGAGCTTAACCTGTCCATCAGCCTTCCGAGTATGAAAACACTAACATTCAGGCTTAAAACCAACGATCCGAATTCTTCGGCACCAAGACCGGATAAAACGAATCTTGATCTAACGCTCGATATAAGTCATTCCTTCCCACCGTGACGATTCGGGTTTTCAAAAACAGATGGTTTAGGAATCTGATTTTCTGCCTGTTGGCGGCGGTCTTCCTTCCCTTGTCCGGACCCGTTTTCTTCTGCAAGTGCCGGGGACACCTCGTAACGGTGTCGGAACTCAAGACCAAATCGGAATGCTGTGCGCAGCACTGTGCCAAGATCGACGCCGGGAAATCCTGCGACATTCCTTCGGATACTCCGTGCGAGGAACAGGTCGAGCTTGCGTTTGTGAAGTTGGCTGGCGCTGGTTGGAAATTTGATGGAGTGTACCTGTCAGTACCTCCGATACTCGCAGTGCCGGATTGGGACAGCGTTGGAGAATCTTTGTCGCGTCGTTCTTTCCTGCCGAGGTCAGGTTTCGTTGATACCCGCTCGCCGCCCGGTGCCAACCGGCTTCATCTGCGTTTGCAAGTTTTTCTGATCTGATTGCCCCGTCGTCTTCACGTCGGTGAACCTATCCTGCCAAGGATTCGTTCGTCCTTTTGTTTCCGCAGTTCGTCAGCAGATCTGTCGGAGTGAATAGAGGCAATCAATCACAGTGAACTCACCAAAAAAACATTGGCTCGATCCGCACTCGAACGCCGGCGGGCCAGAAGAAAATCCTAAAGCCGGTCCGCAGCGGCATCGAAAACCTGCCTGGGTGTATCTGGTCCCGCTTCTCGTTCTGATCGGGCTGGCCCTGATATTCGGCTACGCGTTTCGAGACCGTCTGTTGCCCGGGATTCGGGTCGAGGTTATGAGTGCCATCGGTGTGCCGGCTGTTCCATCTTCAGAAAACGCGAACGGCGCCAATGGTGGAAACGCGGAGCCGCAACTGCTGTTTCAGGCAACCGGCTGGGTTGAACCGGACCCTTTGCCCATTCGAGTGACACCCCTCTACAGCGGGGTCGTGCGGGAGGTGCATGTGCTTGAGGGGCAATCAGTGACCAATGGCGAGCCGTTAATCACCCTGGTGGACGACGATGCCCAACTGGCCCAGCGCGGAGCTGCCGCCAACCTGGCGGAAGCGAGGGCGGTTAAGGAGGCCCTGGGGGCCGATCTCAAATTGGCTCAAGTCCGTCAAATAACCGCAATCCGTAAACAAGAGATTGAAGCCGCTCGACTCGCAGTTGAATCCGACAGCGTCCGACGATTGCAGGCATTGAAACCCGGTACCGTTCCCGAGCAGGAACGTGTGCAGGTCGAACTCCGGGAGCGCGGCCAGGTCGCAGCGGTCGCAGTGGCCAAAGCGGTGCTGGATGAACGGAAAATCGAGGAAATCCGGATCGAAAAACAAATTGAAGTGCAATATCAGTTGATTGCCGTGGCGCAGATCAAAATGGAGGAGGCCCAACTCGCTTTGTCCCGCACGCAAGTCCGCTCACCGGTTAGCGGCATCGTGTTGCGCCTGTTGTCTACGCCGGGAAAACGCCTGATGCTGCGCATGGATCATCTGGATGCGGCGACGGCCGCCATTCTGTATGAACCGGACAGGCTCCAGGCGCGGATCGACGTGCCGCTCGCGGATGCGGGCGGGCTTGCTGTCGGGCAGGCCGTCCGTTTGTCGTGCAGCCTGTTACCCGACCGCAAGTTCAAGGGAACCGTCACTCGCATAGTTGGCGAGGCGGATCTCCAGCGAAACACGCTCCAGGCCAAAGTGCGCATAACCGATCCCGATCCCCGGCTTAGACCAGAAATGCTCTGTCGTGCCGAATTCTTTGGTTCGCAGGCATCCTCGCCGGGCTCAACGTCGTGGTCGGTCAGTTCCAGTCCGCTGACCGTTCACATACCTGTAACGGCAACCCGAAATCGGAAGGGTGCGGATGTCGCGATCTGGATCGTTTCGCACGATGAGCGACATGCAGTAAGTAAAACCGTGAAACTTGGGCCGGACGAACGCGATGGCTATGTGCCCGTGCTGGAAGGGCTCAATCCGGGCGATCGCGTCATCGTGAATCCACCGCCCACCCTGAAAGACGGCGTGCGGATCACGCCGCATGCCACATCCGATTATTGATACCATGAACAGGCCCTTCATCGAATGCCGCAATCTGACCAAACGCTATCGCAAGGGAACGATCGATGTCACTCCCCTCGAAGCGCTCGATCTGGAGGTCGCTCCGGCGGAGTTCCTTGCACTGATGGGTCCCTCCGGCAGCGGCAAGACCACCCTCCTGAATCTGCTGGCGGGGGTGGATTCGCCCAGTGACGGCGAGTTGCATATCGGCGGCTTCGATCTGACCCGGCTGAGTCGTTCACAACTCACCCGTTGGCGGGCGGAACATGTCGGCTACATCTTTCAGCTTTATCATCTCATGTCGGTGCTGACGGCTTTCGAGAATGTTGAACTCCCCCTGCTGTTGCAGCCGCTGAGTCGAAAGGAGCGGATCCGCCGCGTGGAAGCGGTGCTTGAACTGGTGAGCCTGGCAGATCGAATGGACCATCGACCCAACGAGTTATCGGGTGGACAGGAACAACGTGTCGCGATTGCCCGTGCTCTGGTGGCCGATCCTCCGTTGCTGGTTGCGGACGAGCCGACGGGTGATCTTGATCGCGAATCCGCGACCGCCATTCTGGATCTTTTGAAAGGACTGGCCCGAGATCATCAAAAAACAATCGTCATGGTCACCCATGATCCACGGGCTGCGGCTGCCGCTGATCGGCAGCTCCATCTGGAAAAAGGAAAACTGGTTCACAATGGAGAGGCGGTTTTATCATGAGCCTCATTGGGGCGCTTAATCTGCTCGGACTGGCTGGCAAGCAACTGACCAGGCATCGAACGCGTTCACTGCTTACGCTGGCTGGAGTTGCAATCGGGATGTTTCTATTCGCGACGGTGGAGACCCTGCAATCCTCTCTGCGACGGGCGACGCAGGCCACGGCCGATGACACCACGCTGGTGGTCTATCGCGAGAACCGGTTTTGCCCTGCGACGAGCCGTCTTCCCGAACACTACCTGAGCGAGATTAGTCGGATCGAAGGCGTTGCGGAAGTGATTCCCATTCAGATCGTCGTCAACAACTGCGGCGCGAGCCTGGACATCGTGGCGTTTCGCGGAGTGCCACCGGAAAACCTGCTGCGCTTCGCTCCAGAGATGGAACTGCTGGCGGGTTCGACCGACAAATGGATGGAACGAATGGATGCGGCGTTGATCGGACGAAATCTCGCCCGCCGGCGCGGACTCTCGGTGGGGGACCGGTTTGATGCGGCCGGGGTCACGGTTTATGTCGCGGGAATCATCAGCTCCGATGGACCGCAGGATGACAACGTGGCCTATGTGCATCTTCCGTTTCTGCAGCAGGCATCGCGCATTGGTCTCGGCGTGGTCACCCAGTTCAATGTGAAGGTGCGTTCGGCTGATCTGCTTGATTCGGTTGCGAAGGCAATCGACGGGCAGTTCGCGTCCGATTCCCATCCAACGGACACGCGCCCCGAGAAATCCTTCTTCGCCCAAACGGCAAAGGAGCTGGTGGAACTGATCGGATTCACCCGCTGGCTGGGGCTGGCGGCGGTTGTGGCCGTGATGGGGTTGGTGGCCAACACAATCCTGCTGACCGTGCGCTCCCGGGTGTCCGACCATGCGGTGATGATGACTCTGGGTTATCCCGATTTGGCCATCGGCTGGTTGGTATTGGCCGAGGGGTTGCTCCTCGGGTTGGCCGGCGGTTCGGCCGGGGTCGGCGCCGCGATGGGCTTCCTCAACTGGCAGAGCATCACCGTGGGGAACGAGGGATTGACGATGGCTTTCGTGCCCGATTTGCAGGTGGTATGGCGCGGTATGCTGGTCGCTCTGGTCATGGGATTCGCCGCCGGCCTCTACCCGGCCTGGATCGCCACCAGGCAGTCCATTGTCCGCAGCCTGCGCGACACATGATGAACCGAACGGATTTTTGAATAATGTTACCATTGTCTTACGCCATTCGTAATCTGGTGCGACGTCCGGGACGATGCGCACAACTCATTCTCGGCAGTGCGCTCGTGGTGTTGCTGCTCATGGTCGCCGCCGCTCTGAATCGTGGCATGGCCAGGGTATTGATTACATCGGGATCGCCACGAAATGTGATCCTGCTCGGCGCCGGCAGTGAGGAGAGCATCGAACGCAGTGAAGTGTCGCCCAATGTGCCCGATATCGCCGCGTCAATTCCCGGTCTGCAAAAGGTGTTGGGAAACCCGGCGGTCTCTGGTGAAGTGCATTACAACGGACTGATCTCATCGACGGATGGACGCAGTGGTCAGGCCCTGCTGCGTGGTGTGTCGCATCAGGCCCTGTGGGTGCACCGCAATGTCCGCCTGCTGGAGGGACACTTTCCCCGGGCGGGTGAGGCGATGGTCGGTCGTCTCGCCCACCACAAGTTGGAATTCGAGGCCGGGCAGCTTGCCGTCGGCCAGACGATCCGGCTCAACGATACCGACCTGCGAATCGTCGGTGTCTTTGACGCGCCCGGCACGGTAATGGAAGCCGAGGTGTGGTTGAATGTCGGCGATCTGTTGACGCTGACCCAACGCAACAGTCTTTCCTGTGTTGTCGTGGCGTTGGAACAGGCCGAGTTCGAAGATGTGGACGTGTTCACCAAGCAGCGGCTGGATCTCGAATTGGTCGCGCTGAAGGAATCTGACTACTACGCCAGGCTCGCCCGCTTTTACGCACCGGTACGCTGGATGGCATGGATCTGTGCCGTACTTATTGCTGCGGGAGCGGTCTTTGGCGGATTGAACACTTTGTATGCCGCCTTTGCCTCACGAATCCGCGAATTCGGAGCGCTCCAGGCTGTGGGCTTTCGTCGGCGGGCGCTGCTCGTCAGCCTGTTGCAGGAATCATCGGCCGCGACTGTTACCGGCGCATTGGCGGCAGCCACAGTCGGGCTTGCATTGCTCGACGGGGTGACCATTCCGTTTTCGATCGGGGCGTTCTCGCTGGTATTTGACTCCGACATCCTCGTATTGGGGATGCTGATTGGCTGCGCTCTCGGTATTGTTGGCGCCTTTCCTCCGGCATGGAGCTGTCTGCGCCCCCAACTCACCACCACGCTTCGGGCAGGTTGAACCCACTTCAATAGAAACGTCTGGAATCCCAACAAGTCATATCATGAAAACCATCCAATACTCCGTTCTCGTCGCCGCTTCCTTCGCTGTCATGGCAATCGGTTGTGGCAATCCCGCACCACAGCAATCTACCGGACCGGTTGTCCCGGAACCGACTCCAGTGGAGTTCCCGGAAACCTTGATGGCCAGCATTGCGTTGACCGATCCCGTCGGGGTGGTGGACGCTCGCAAGAACGTGGAACCCGGAGCCGAGATAACCGTCACCGGCTTCATTGGAGGACGGGAGGAGCCCTTTGTCGATGGACGGGCGATCTTCACGCTGGCGGACTCGAAAGCCCTGACCCGTTGTGATTCGAAACCCGGCGATAGTTGTCCAACACCCTGGGATGCCTGTTGTGATGAACCGGAGAAAATAAAGGCGTCCGTGGCCACGGTGCAGGTGGTCGATGGAAAAGGGATGGTGCTCAAGAGAAAGTTGAACGGCGTCGGTGGTATCGCACCTGGAAGCACCGTCAGCGTGAAGGGCCGGATTGCCCCAGGTTCAACGTCGGCCGCACTTATTATCAACGCCGAACAAATCCACGTTGCTCCCAAACCGTGATTGATCGACTTTCCAAACTCATCGTCCTGTCGATGTTGTCAGGCCTGTTTCTGTCAGGCTGCTCCATCCCATCCCGTCAGCGGACCGTTCCTGATTTCGATTCGGTGAAAAACTGGTCCATGCCGGCAGACGAGTTTTCAGGGGCGGTTGGAGGTGCCTGGTGGGAACAGTTCAATGATTCTGAACTCAGCCGTCTGGTGGAGACCGCGATTGCGTCCAATGCGAATCTCACCATTCTGGTTCAACGGATTGAACTGGCCCGTGCCGAAGGGAGGATTGCCACGGCAGGATCGCTTCCAATTGTGGATGCCTCGACTGGTCTGCGGGCTGGGAGGGAACGAAATCGTGAGACCGGTTTTCAGACCCGCAATGTCATGCCGTGGTCGAGCAGTGCGGCCGCCTCCTGGGAGATTGATTGGCTTGGTAAGTGGCGTGAACGAAAGGCGGCAATCCGTGAAACGGTGAACACCTCGGAGGCCGATTTGAACGCCGGGCGGCTGTTGATCGCCAGCGAGGTGGTGAACAACTGGTTCAAACTTCAACGGCGAAACGGCGAAATCGCGATCATGGAAGACTCGGTCGAACGGCAGGATGAGATTCTGCGCATCCTACGTGACAGATATCGGGCTGGATTGGTTGAAGTCGCGGTCATCGAGCGACAAGAGGCTGAAGCCTCCTTGTTGAAGCGCCAACTGGTGGAGACCCGCATGATGGCCGACATTTTGAAGCGTCAGCTTGATCAACTTCAGGGAAAGAATGCCGGGACTGGATCCTATCGGATGAAATCATTCCCCGCTACATCCTTGGTTCCGAAGCTGCCGGATACACTCCCCTCGGATGTCCTCCGACGGCGTCCGGACATGGCGGCCGTGGAGGCGCGACTCCGTGCCGCGTATTCCCTTGAACGTGCTGACAAGCTGAACCTCTATCCATCACTCAACCTTCGCCTTGGCGGAGTGACCATGACCGGTTCACTCACTGATCCCTTTCGCAGTTGGGTCAGCGAAATTGGTCCGCGGGTCGATATCCCGTTATGGGATCCCTCGCGGAAGGCCGAAGCCCGGGCCTCCAGTGTCCGGGCGGAAATTGTCGCGGCCGAGTATCGTGCGACGGCATTGAAGGCAATCGAGGACGTCGAAATCGCCTTGGTCACCTTTCATAGGGTCCGCGAGCAATTACGCCTCGCCCATGAATCTGGCCGCAGGGCGGAAAACGTCCGCGAACGCACTGCCGACCGTCTCAATGCCGGACTTGTATCCCAACTCGAAGTTCTTGAAGACGAACACCGCGCCCTCGAGGCGGAATTGGTCGTGGTTCGATTTCAGACGGAACTGCTGATGAGTGCGGTGGCTGTCTTTCGGGCGATGGGTGGCTGAGGTCGTAGTGTATAAAAACTAAGTTAGTCGATCCTGAAAAACGCGTGGTGTCGAAAGGAGTTTAAAACAAAACCAGAAAAGTTCATCGCGAAACCGACCGGTCAGAAGTGACGTTTCGCATTGCCGGCGCGACTTCAGAACGATGCCCGAAGTTCCAGGACGAAGTTTCGGCCAGGCATGTTCTGGCCGGAGCCGTGAATGCGGTAATCCTCGTCGAGGATGTTTTCAATGGCGACCGAGGTGTTAAAACGATGATTGATTCGCCAGCCACCGCGCCAGTGCCAGACGGCGTACTCGGGTGTTCCACCTGGTGGGATTCGCTGGCTATCCGTCGTGTCACGCGTGGAAAGTTTGTCTGCTTTGGCCGCCATCATCATGACGGATTCCGTCCACCATTTGTCGTTGGCGCTGTGCCAGCGGATTCCGATTTCGCCAGTGAATGGCATCATCCGGTCGAGGTATTCGCGGCGAATGAGCGCTGCGGCGGTCGGAAATGTGTCCACCTGGCCTTCCAACCACGCGAGGTTTCCGAATACCGTCCAGGCGGAGGTGAGATCCAGCGCGGCACTGAATTCGACGCCGTGGACGTAGCCATCTCCGACGTTGGCTTTGGTGACAATCGTGTCGCCACCGGCTGTGATTGCGCCCGTGGGAAAGCGCACAATCTGATTGTCGATCCGGGTATAGTATCCGGACAGGTCTGCTTGAAAGCGGGTGTGTTGGTAAGATAATCCGGTCTCCCATGTGAGATAATGTTCCGGCTTCAATCCTGGCGCGGCGATTTCCTGTTCGCTGGAGCGAGCGGTGTCGAACCGGGTCAAGTCGGATAAATTGGGCGCGCGAAATCCCTGACTCACGCCGGAATGCCAGGTCAATCGGTCGGGCTGAATCTTCCAGCGCAGACGAGCGAATCCAACCGCTGCATGCCAGTCATCGGACAGGCTGGTGCGAAGAGTCGTTACCGGGTCGCGCACGCTGCCGGCACTGGCTGCGGCGTACTGGTAGCGTCCCCCGAGGGCGAAATCCAGTTTTGCTGCGATGTCCCTGATTCCCTGGAGATAAATTCCCGCCAAATCGTAGGCCGCGTCGTCAGCAACCGGTCCTTGAATTGCACTGGCGGTGGAAAAACTGTCCACCTCGTCATGGTAATAGTCGAAGCCATATTCAAATTGAGCGATGGAAGTTGTACTCTTCAGATTGGACCAAAGACCCAATGTATCCACCGTGAATCCCTGTAGGTCGGTTCGAATCGGTGCCGGGCGGACGCGGAAACGGGTTTCCAC
>CALBIE010000062.1 GCA_937893495.1 uncultured Verrucomicrobiales bacterium
CGCCGTGGGGGCCGGAGCCGCCAATCTCCGATTGAACTTTGATTACGATTCGCAAGCGAGACGGATTCAAAAAACGGTCAATGTTTGGAATCCCTCAACTCTCAACTACGATCTCTCAACTCAAACGAAATTCCGTTCGTTTGCCGGTGACATACGGCGTGAATTCGACTTGCCCAAGAACTCCATTCTTCCTTCAATCGGCCAACGCCAGATGAACCATTCCCCGCGATTGCAGCATACGATTCCGTTCGCGGTCGCCTTCGTCATCGCGGTTCTTTCGTTGGCATCATCCGCCTTCGCTGATTTCACCCGGCATTCCGTTCACTCGTTTTCAACAAGCGAAAGCCACTTTAACCCCCTCTCTTCCATGACAATGGAGGAGAGGGTTGGGGAGAGGAGGCTTCAATCGAACGAGCCCCTCTCCCCGGTCCTCTCCCCATTCCTTCGTCACGGGGAGAGGAAGGAGACGCCGGGCTCTGTTCCCGTTCGAGCGTTCAACGGCAATCTCCTCACCCTCACGGAAGGCACGCGGACAATCACGCGGCAGTATGATGGACTGAACCGGTTGACCAATTACAATTATGTGGACACGGCCGATGCGCAGGCCAATTACAACGTCGGGTTCGTGCTCGATGCCAACGGGAACGTCACCAAGATTCACTACCCGGACGGTAAAGATGTCCTTTACGAATACGACAGCCACAACCGGCTGACCCATGTCACCGACTGGAATGCGCGGGTGATGGAGTATTTTTATGACCTTGCCGGCAAAGTGACGTCGATTCAGCACGCCAACGGCACCAAGCGCACCATCGCCTACAACGCCGACGGCACGACCGACCTGGCGATGGAACTCAAGCCCGATGGCATTGCGCTGGCGCTGTTCAAGCTGGGGTATGACTCGGCCGGACGCATCGCCCACGAGGTCATCGCCGGCGCGAACCAGCGCCCGATGACGGGCATCGAGCACTTCCCAAGTGTGTCAATTCGTCACCGAACCCTACTCCAAAAACGGGTTTTTGACTTTTGATACAATGGTCTTCCGAAATCCTTGCCTGCCCATTCCTGGCTGAAATATTTCCTATCGTAAAAGGAAAGAGATCAAGTGCCCCTGCCTCTTTTTCTCCCCAACATCCCCACGAGGTCTCGCGCAACCTTCATTTTCAGTCCAAACGCAAAGAACAGATAGGCCAGTGACGCCAACCCCGCCGGCACGAAGACTTCGCCGATCTTTTCCCAGATCGTTGCCGCGCCGAATCGGTGCATCCACCAGCCATGCAAAAACCAGGCCATTGCTCCCGCCAGCACCATCGCGCAAATCACCTGGATGATCATCGCCAGCAGGGATCGCAGGCCAATTGACCCAATACGCTTTCGCAGGGCCACCAGCAGGAGAATCGCGTTCAGCAACGCCGTTACACTGTTGGCCATGGCCATGCCGGCCTGTTGATACGGTCCGATCAACACACAGACCAGGACCAGGTTCAACCCAAGGCAAAGTGCGCTGATCTTCATCGGCGTCTGCGTGTCGCCCAGCGCATAGAACGCGCGCGCCAGAATCAGCACGAGGGAATACGGCACCAAGCCGGGCCCCAGCCACATCAGTGCGACGGCCACCCGATTCGTCGCATCCGCAGTGAATTCGCCCCGCTCAAAAAGCAGACGAACAATCGGTTCCGCCAACACGACCAGTAACACCGCCGCCAGCGCATTGACGAAGATGACGTATCCCAGACCTTCGGTAAGCGTGGCCTTGTATCGGTCAAACTTCTTCTCCGCCGCCAGCCCCGAAAGTGTCGGCAACAGATACGTCGCGAGCGACACCCCGAAAATTCCCTGTGGCAATTCCAGCAATCTCACCGCGTAGTTGTAAGACGCGACGATACTGCCATCGACTGCGAAGGCCACACTCTGAGTCAGCAGCACATTCAACTGAAACGCGGCCACCCCAATCATACCCGGAATCATTTTGGCCACGACTTCCTTGACCACCGGATCACCCTGTGGGCGAATCCAGCGAAACCGAAAACCTTCTTTCCGCAGCGCCGGAATCATGAATCCAGCCTGCGCAACACCGGCAATCAGGACGGCAAACGCCAGGGCAAAGATTTGTTCTTCGAGTTGCACACCCCACTTCGGCGCGACAAACAACACCACGGGAATCATCACGAGATTGAGCAGCGTCGCCCCGAGGGCCGGCAGGAAGAACAGTCCGCGTGCATTGAGCATGGCCATGAACATGGCCGCCACGCACACCAGCAGCATGTAGGGAAATACGACCCGCAGAATCTCCAGCATCAGCTTCGTGGTCGGTTCGAATGTCCCGAACGCCAGCACGGCGGATATTCCCGCGCACACCAGCACCACAAGGATTCCCGCAGCGATCAACAGGCCGCTGATCACGACATTCGCCGCGCGCCACATCTCCGATTCGCCCTCCTGTTTTTCCTTCTCCTTGAAAATTGGAATGAACGCCGCCGTCAAGGCACCCTCACCCAGCAATCGCCGGAAGAGGTTTGGAATCATGAAGGCCAGCACGAACGCGCCCGCCACCCAGCCGTCTCCCATGAACCGCGCATACACCATCTCGCGCACCATGCCCAACACTCGACTCATCAACGTGGCCGCAGCCATCGCGCCAGAGGATTTGAGCATTCGTGACATCCGCGGACGGTTTTACTCCGGGCGACCGGGAATGAACAGTCAGGCTTTTGGAGATTGCCGGGAATCGGGCCGCCGCAGACGAGTTTTCAAAACTTTCAGGATGGCGCGAGAACGAGCCTTCCGCTGTCTTTCAGTTCTTCAAATGTCCGGCTTTGAGCCTCCACCCTCATCGCGATTACGGCGCCACGATGTTGTTTTTCACGGCGTAACGCACCAGTTCACCAATCGAATGAAAGCGCAGCTTGCGCATGATGTTGGTGCGATGAGTTTCCACCGTTTTCACGCTGATGTTCAAAACCCCGGCGGCTTCCTTGTTGCTTTTGCCTTCGGCCAGCAACTGGACAATCTCGCGTTCGCGCGGCGTCAAACGGGTACCGATGTCGTCCGCGTCAATCGCCTGCATCCCTTCCTTGAGTTTTGCGTCCGGCACCATCCTGGCCACCCGCGTCGTCAGGTAATTGAGGTGGTTGGAAACATTCTTCACCGCGTCCACCAGTTCGCGACCGGCATCCGATTTGAGGATGTATCCCTTCGCGCCGGTTTTCAAAACCTCCTGCGCAACCTGCTCCGTCTCGTGTACGGTGAGAATCAGCACCTCCGTCTTCGGGCATTGCTTGCGAATCTGCCGGGCGGCTTCGAGCCCGTTCAATTCCGGCATCGAAACGTCCAGCACTGCCACGTCCACCCCGTGTTCAATGACCAGATCGACGGCCTCGCGACCGTTGGCCGCCTCGGCCACTACCTTCCACCCGGGTTGATCTTCGAGGATCGATTTCATGCCCGCTCTCATCACTTCATGGTCGTCCGCAATCAATATTTTTAATGTGCTCATAATTCGTTTTCCGGTAGCGGCAACACCACCATCAGGTTGGTGCCGCGGCTGTTTGAGTTTATTTCCACTTCCCCCTTCATCTGCTTGACCCGTTCCCAGATGCCGGCAATGCCCACACCCAGACCGGCCACATTCCCATGCACTCGCTCGATTTTTTCCGGCGGAATTCCCCGCCCGTCGTCCTCCACTTTCAACACCACTTCCACCGGGCTCTGCATCAGGCTGATGCGCGCCGTCGGACTGCCGGAATGTCGCGAAATATTGGTCAGGCTTTCCTGCACGATGCGAAATATCGTCATTTCCACATCGTCAGGCAGTCGATTGAACGACTCGGGAATTTCCACCGTCGTTTGAATCTGGCTGCGCTGCGAAAATCCTTTCGCGAACCAGTCAATCGCGGCGGTCAATCCGGCTTCTTCGAGCAGTGGCGGATGCAACAGATAGGAAAGGGTACGGATTTCGCGTGACGTTTCCTCGGCCATGGCCGCCGTGTCCGAGATGAGGTTGCCGAGTTTCGCATCCTCCGGCTTCACGAGGTTTTCCGCCCGGGACAAATTCAAAGCGATCGCAGCGAGCGACTGACCGGAGTTGTCATGCAATTCGCGGGCGATGCGTCGGCGTTCCTGATCCTGTGCCTGCATCAGGTGAGTGGACAACTGGCGCAGGCTTTCCTCAATGGCTTGCCGGTCGGAAATCTCCTTCTGAAGAATGGAGTTGGACTTCGTCAATTCCGCCGTCCGCTCGAGGACTCGTTGCTCCATCTCCTGGTATTCGCGCTCCAGTTTCATCGTCCGCCGCCAGCGTTGCATGGAAAGCGACGCGGCCAACCACACGAGCGCGAGGCCCGTCAGCCGCAAGGCCACTTCGGATTCCGTCTGGTTGCCCAGCGCGTTCTGCATGAAACCCAGCACCATGAAACCGGTCGCCGCGTAGGCGAACACAATCGCGTGCCGCACATTGCGCGACCACAGGGCCACCAGCACTGGAGCCACATAAAACGGACCAACCGAACCGCCATGCACACCGGCCATGTCAATCCCGATAACAACCAGCAAAGTCAATCCCGCCAGGACCAGGTGCGAGTTGGCCCGCACCCATTCCTCGCGCCGGGAAAACGTCGATGGCATCCCCCACGTGGACCTTCCCCCGGATGGAGCGCTTCCCGCGCTGCCGCCCTGCCCGGAAGTATCCGAACGGTCGGCTGGAGCGGATGTGGCGGTTGAACTCATGAAGTTGCCGTCAAAATAGTTGTCTGGACGAATCACTGCAAGCCTCGGCAAGATTGGTTAACGCGATTGAATTCCCATTCACCTCGATGAGTATCCACCAACTCTCCCTTTTTTTCCTTACCGGATTTACCGGACTCGCCCTTTCCGGTGCCGCCGAGTTTGATCTGATCCTGCGGCAGGGCAGCATCGTCGATGGCACCGGCAAACCAGCTTTCATTGCCGATCTCGGCATTAAAGACGAACGCATCGCGAGGATTGGTCGGATTACCGCCACGGGAAAGCGGGAAATCAATCTGGCCGGATGGACCATCGCGCCGGGGTTCATCGACGTACACACCCACGCGGAGAATATCGAGAAGTTTCCCGGTGCCACCAACTTTCTGCGCATGGGGGTCACCACCCTCGTGCTCGGCAACTGCGGCGGCTCGCGAACGGATTTGCCCAAATATTTTTCCGCGCTCAACAAAATCGGCATCTCGCCCAATGTCGCCACGCTGATTGGCCACAACACAGTCCGCTCCCGCGTCATGGGGGGATCGTTCATGCGTCCGCCGACATCCGAGGAAATCGAAAAAATGAAATCGATGGTCAATCGCGCCATGGAGGACGGTGTCGTTGGTCTGGCCACGGGATTGATCTACCTTCCCGGAACCTTCGCCAGGACCGAGGAAATCATTGAACTGGCCAAAGTCGCTTCCGCCCATGACGGCATTTATGTCAGCCACATGCGCAGCGAATCAGACGGCGTGTTCGACGCGCTCGATGAACTCTTCCGCATTGCGCGAGAGGCAAAAATGCCCGCGCATATTTCGCACATCAAAGCATCGAGCCAGAACAATTGGGGCAACTCCACGCGAATGCTCGAACACATCGGGAAAGCTCGCCGTGAAGGCCTGAGCATCACCCAGGACCAATACGTTTATCCCGCTTCAAGCACCGGCATCAGTTCCCTTATTCCGCAGAAATATCGGGCCGGAACCCGGGACGAATTCCGAGCACGAATGGACGATGTATCGATCAAGGGACAATTGATTCGCGAAATGAAAGACTCGCTTAAAAAGCGCGGTGTTCCGGATTTCAGCTACGCCGTGATTGCTTCCTGGAGCAAAGACAAAACCCTCAACGGGCTCAACCTCCGACAGGCCGCCGCCAAACGGCGCGGGTCGGATTCCATCGACGCGCAGATTGAACTGATTCTGGAAATCCACGCCAGCGGCGGCGCCTCCGGCGTCTATCACAGTCAAAGCGAAGACGATTTGCGGCGGTTTCAGAAACATCCGTTGACCATGTTCGCTTCCGATTCGGGAGTTCGCGAATTCGGCAACGGCGTACCGCACCCGCGCGGCTACGGCAACAACGCCCGGGCGCTGGCACGCTACGTCCGCGAACTGAAGAACATCAGCCTGGAGGATGCCATTCGCCGCATGACCTCGCTACCCGCGACGACGTTTCAACTCAAGGATCGCGGAGTTGTTCGAGAAGGCGCGTTCGCCGATCTCGCCGTCTTCAATCCCCAGACGGTTCAGGATCACGCCACATTTGAGAAACCGCACCAGTATGCCACCGGCTTCAGGCTCGTCATCGTCAACGGCAAGATTGTCGTGGAGAACGACCGGCATCTCGACACCCGCCCGGGCAAGACCCTCAAACGTGCCGAGTAGGATGGCCTAACTCCCGATGATTCATTCCAAGCCGCAACTTGTAGATCGGTTACGCTGCGATAGCTTTACTCCATCTCATGAAAGAGGATTTCCGATGATCATTCGGACTAAAGGCCGTCTAAACCGGTACAATGCAAATGGAGCGCGGAATTCATTCCGCAGAAGCGTCCACTTTCCACGAGCGTTCACATGCTTTCCCATGTCATCGGAACCACACACCAATTCGTGTTTCAAAACCACTCTTCGAAATCCGCGGAAGCCGATTTTCAAATCCACGTTTCTGCGGAATGAATTCCGCGCTCCTGCCGCTCCAATTGCATGGTTTCGTCAAAAACGAAATGGCACCGTCCGCAGGAAATTCACGTTGCTCCTGGTGGGTTTTTATCTGGCAATCCAGTCAGTGGTAATGGCAGCTGACGCATACGAGGAGCGGAATACTCGTTATCAGGAAATCTTTCGGCAACTGGAAGAGCAGATTCAAAATGATTATCAAAAGGCGCTTCGCGGCGAGAAAGTTGTTTACGATAACGAATCTTGGGATCTTCTCGTTCGCGAAAAGTTCAGAAATGATGGAGTCGCCAAAGCAAAGGCCGATATCGCGGCGGGGAAGCTGCTCCTGTTTAAACTAGAAGGGTTAGCAGCGTCAGCTCCATCCCCATCCAAACCTCGACATGGTGGCATTTATGTATCTGCGCGATTCGGAGTGGAAATCATCGGGACTGGCTGCATCCCCGTGACAGAACCTTGGGAGTTGGGTTATAACGAGGTCGTCGAGCAACATTTGAAGCAGAAGTTTGGCGGAACCGTTATGGATGACCTAGGTAAGGAGATTTATCCTCGTGTGGTGGAATCAATACCGAACCCATTTGCATTTTCGAAGATCATTCCGCCATCGGCCCAAATCATCTTGGGACTGCTTTTAGGGATACTCGCGTTTTCTGTTGCCAGGCATCGTAAGCAGATTATCAGCGGGCCTGATTCGATTGGCACCTAGTCAAGGCAACGGAATTTAGATTCTACATCCGCAATCAAGCCTACGAGGCAGTGGTTTTATTCTGTGCACATCGAATCCCACGCACAGACCCATTGCCAACCTGCCGCAACTCGCGGTAGATTCGCGCGACATTCCATGAAACCCATATCATTCCTCCTGATCCTCGCGAACGCCGCGCTGTTCGCCGTGCATCTCCCCGCCGCCGAATGGAAAGCGGGAGTCGCCCGCATCAAGATCACCCCCGACAAGCCACTCGTCATGTCGGGCTACGCCAGCCGCATCAAGCCGTATGAATCGATCGAGCACGATCTGTGGGCCAAGGCGCTCGTACTCGAAGACGTCGCCGGCAATCGCGCAGCCATCCTCACGATGGACCTCGCTGGAATTTACTCGGACATCACACCCGCCATTTACGCCGGCATCGAGAAGAGCACCGGAATCAAAAAGGACGCCGTGCTGCTGACCTGGTCGCACACCCATAGCGGACCTCGCCTCTCGCTCAAAAGCGCGCCGTATCCCGGTGTGCCGGCCACTGATATTCGCAACACGGTCGAATACACCAGACAACTCCAGCAACAATTGGTGGAGTTGACAGCGACTGCCGCCAGGCAATTGCAACCCGTCTCGCTGGGTCGAACAACCGGCGTTGCGACGTTTGTCATGAACCGCCGGGAGCGCACGTCCCGGGGGATTCGACTGGGGGTCAATCCCAGCGGCCACATTGATCGCAACGTGCCCGTGATGAAAGTGACCTCAGCCGACGGCAGACTGATCGCGGTGCTGTTTCAGGCCGCCTGCCACAACACCACGCTGGGACCGCGCAATGACAAGCTCGCCGGTGACTATGCCGGTTTCGCGCAGATTCATATTGAGGAGAACCATCCCGGAACGCTGGCCATGTTCATGGCCGGTTGCGGCGGTAATGCCAATCCGTATCCGCGCGATTCCATGGAACTTGCCCGGCGGCACGGTACAGAGCTCGGCACTGAAGTCCGTCGCCTGTTGAACGAAAAACCGGCCCCGGTCAATGGACCACTCAAGACCGTTCGCGGCGACGCCCATCTCACCCTGCAACCACCGGGAAAACCGGAGGAGCTGGAAAAGCTTGCGCAGTCCGGACCGAACTACCTTCGCGGCAACGCCCGCACCATGCTCGACGCGCTCAAAAAAGGCGAACCGCTCCCGTCCCATTTCTCCGCGCCGGTTTCGGTCTGGCAATTTGGCGACTCCCTCACGCTGATCGGCATTTCCGGCGAGGTCGTCAGCGGTTACGTTCTCGCCATGCAAAATTCCATCGGGCATCTCAACCTCTGGGTGACGGCCTACTGTCACGATTACTTTGGTTATCTTCCGGACGCGCAAATCGTCCGCGATGGTGGCTACGAAACACGCGGCCTCAGTAGCGGCCTGGGTTGGTTTGCCGAAGAGGCCGAGGCCGACATGGTCCGGACCATTACCGAACTCGCCCGAAAAGCCGGACGCAAGCTGCCGTGACTGAAGCCAACTCCAACGTCCCGGAACGACCGCTGCGGCATCCCATCATCCTCGCCTGCGGAATCGCGCGCTTCGACGCGCCCCGGGAACACTTCGGCGCCCTGCTGAAACTCGCGGGAATCACGTTGCCTGATTCACAACATTACTTCAAAGGCGTCCGGTCGCATCTTGAGAAGCTGGGTTTTGAGGTTCATCACACCCGC
>CALBIE010000063.1 GCA_937893495.1 uncultured Verrucomicrobiales bacterium
GCTGAATAATAAGCTTCAATTGAAAATGAAAAAATAGTTATTGCGACTGCATAAAGAAATGCAGAAATTAGCTGACGGCGTCGTAATTGAGCCCTAAAAAATGCAAAACTTGTTAAGAGTTCGTTTATGCTTATCTCCTTTAACATAGTCTGGATTTGCGCTGGAGTCTTCAATTGGTTTGTAACCCAAATCCGGCCATTGTTTCATATCTTTTGCGAGCCGTATTCATCGCCTTCAACCCTGCATCCGTAATCTGAAAGTATCGAACCCTCCCATCTTCGTCTTGGTCGTCCCGGCTGGCGACCCAGCCAGCCTCCTTCATTCGGCGAAAGGTGGTGTAAAGGGTTCCGTAGGAAATCGATTTCCCTTCATCTAGTTCGAATTGCTTCGCGACTTCACGCCCGGTTTTTTCCTTGAAGGCGACGAGCGCAAGCAACTGAAACTCTTTGTCTGACGGTAATTGCGACATAGTATGCAGATGAATAGTATGCAGATGAATAGGAATGTCAAGGGACTATTTACGACTGAGGAAACTGGGCCTTTATGAATAGTCGAAGAATGACGGCACCCAGAAATGCCGCTGCCACGGGTTCGCCGCAGAAGGTTATGACTCCAGCGAGCAGAATTAGAGCAACTGTCAGGAAATTCAAATGCTTGTCTTTGGAATAGGCTGTCATCTTAGCAGGTTAGTCTCCTAGCCCTCCTCTTGCTACCCCGATTCGTTGCTAAGGTTTTCCCCTATGAAGGTAATGTTGATTTGGCCCTCGAAGATTGTTCTCAGGCCATTTTGAAACCATGAAGATCTCAACCCGCCGCCAGTTAACCCGGCGGCGGGCTCTGAAGAAGCTCAACGCTCGCCTCTACCGGGCGGAGGTTTTGGGAACCCAGCAGGACGATTGCAATCTTGTAGAGCGGGTCGCAATCATCCAGTAGCATCAAGGCTAGGACGTCCGTGTGCCCGTCGGGGCCGTAAGTCATCGTCAAAAGTCGCTGGAGGGCAAGGTCATGGTTTTTCCGAGCGTTCGTTGAGACGTTCGCTTTGCCATATCCGAGTCGTTGCCTGTGAGCCGGCCCCCGAAAACCGGGCCATGAGTTAAGCTATGATAGTGGCGGTTGGGTGCGGGCAGTAAACCGAACCAACACAAAATGAAAGCCATAAACGCGTCGGTTCTTGACTTTTGATACAGTATCGCTTTTTTGGGCGACAGTGTCGGCAACCGGTAGGCTTACGCCCAGCTTCCCATTTCCATTTCCATTTCCATCCATTGCATCTTCATCGTCGTTTCCACATCTGGGCACCCGGAGATTTCGAACTCCGCTCGGAACCCCGTGGCCGACCGTGACAGATTGTCCGCCTTGAGCCGTCATCCCGTCAACTCTCGTATCAACAACCTTTGCACCTACTGTTTGTCCAGCACCCGACGCGTGACTGGTGGATAAAAATCACTCCCGCACAAACCCCGACTGTTCCTCAAGAAACAACGTCTCCCGCATTGGCCAACCGGGTTGATCAGGATGCTCGTGGAAATACTGGATGAATTTCGCACGGAAGTTGGCGAACACTTCACCGTTCACATGTTCGGCAAACGCCGCCGCGTCCGGATACTTCTCAATGAACACCACTTCCTGCTGCTCATTCGCTGGAATCGCGGCGTTCGGCGGCTGGGCCGGTTGCAAGTCGAGTCCATTATCTTCCAGGTGCGCTTCCCGTTGACCGACACGCCCACTTCCGTCACGGGATGGAGCGAATGCGATGATAACGCGCTCCGTGAAAAGCTTCCCCATGCGTTCGCTTGTAGGAAAGCCAGGCAGATAGTCAGTCGGAGAATGGCCGAATCAATTCGCATGAATGTCCGGGAACGTGTCACGGCGAGTCTTGCCGCCGGTTGCCGGGAAACAAAAGAACGACTTGCCAAGGGTGGATTGTACCGACGAATAGTTTTCAAACGAACGCCTTTCCAAATACTGCCATTGCGGCGCGGGTTGACGTGACGTATGGTGCGCAACATGAGCGTTGACGGATTAGTTGATGAAGCAAGGAAGCTTACAATGGCGGAACGAGAGGAGTTGATCCGCGCAGTTGAAAGGCTTGGCGCTGAGCCCGCAAAGGAGGCGATGGAGCGCGGCGACGAGATTGGCCGGTTTATCAAAACACCGCTGAAGCTGCCCGGTTTCCAGCCCTTGAGCCGCGAAGAGGCCAATGCCCGGTAGTGTCAGCGCATGGATTTTATCGACTCCAATATCTGGCTTTACGCTTTGATTGATGCCGGGGATTCGCACCGCCGTCAGAGGGCGGTCAGCCTGATCGAGTCCGACAACCTCGTCGTCACGACACAGGTCATCAACGAGGTGTGTGTGAATCTTATCCGGAAGGCCGGAATGGCGGAATCGGCTGTGCCGGGGTTGATTGAATCCTTCTTTCGCCGGTGTACCGTCGTTACATTGGATCGGCGACTGATGACGGACGCCTCGCGTTTGCGACAGGAATTTGGTTTCTCATTCTGGGACGGCCTGATTGTCGCTGGTGCGCTCCACGAGGGTTGCAACCGTTTGTTCAGCGAGGACATGCATCACGGGCTCGTCGTCGATGGCAAACTCACGGTTGAGAATCCTTTTTGAACTCTCCGGTGGCTTCACGGCGTAATTGTTTCCAATTGTTTGGTTCGTTTTGAGAAGCATTCGGAGCCGCTTGTCAAGCCGTAGCCCGGCGAAGGCTGAAGTAAACGCAACCGGGTCAGTGTTTGACTTTTGATACATTACCGTTTTTTGCGCGACAGAGCCGGCAACCGGTAGGCTTACGCCCAGCTTCCCATTTCCATCCATTGCATCGTCATCGTCGTTTCCGCATCTGGGCATCCGGCGATTTCGAACTTCGCTCGGAACCCCGTGGCCGGTCGTCCGCCTTGAGCCGTCATCCCGTCAACTCTCGTTTCACCAACCTTCGCGCTTGCTGTCCATCAGTCTCACGTCGCGTGACTGGCGGATAAAAATCAACCCCGCGCAAACCCTGACTGTTCTTCGAGAAACAATGTCTCCCGCATCGGCCAGCCGGGTTGATCGGGGTGCTCGTGGAAATGACTCAGGAATTTCTTGCGAAACTCGGCAAACACCTCGCCGTTCACATGTTCGGCAAATGCCACCGCATCGGGATACTTTTCAATGAACACCACTTCCTGCTGCTCATTCGCTGGAATTGAGGCATTCGGCGGTTGCGCTGGTTGCAGATCGGGTCCCAATGGTTTCGGCGCGCCGAGATTGACAAAATACAGATGCGTTCCCGGTTCGGCCTTTTCATAGCCATAAGCGGCTTCCCGGAGAGCTTCCGCCAATACCGGCGGCACACCATTCTTCAGTTTCCAACGTGAGACTACAGTTATCATATTCAAAATTCGCTCATTGCGGTTAGTGGCCCATTAATAAAGTAGCAGCCGACGTAAGGAGG
>CALBIE010000064.1 GCA_937893495.1 uncultured Verrucomicrobiales bacterium
CCATCTGGGGCGCCCAGGCCGGCAAACATGTCTATGTCGAGAAGCCATTGACCCATTCCTATCGTGAAGCCGATTTGCTGATGAAGGCCGAGAAGAAATTCGGCGTGGTTACGCAGATGGGCAACCAGGGTCATACCTCGGCCGGGTCGGTGCAGTTTCAGCAACTCGTGAAGGCGGGCGCGATCAAGGACATCACGAAAATCGAGGCGTGGAAGACACCGAGCCTGTTTTTCATGAACGCCAAGGAACGATTCGCGGAATATCCGCCGGAGGAGAAGAAGCCCGACGGGCTCGATTGGGATTTGTGGTGCGGACCGGCGGAGATGAAGCCGTTCAGCCGCAAGTATCATCCCTTCAACTGGCGCGCATTCTATCTTTACGGCAACGGTATGCTCGGTGATTGGGGTGCACACATCATCGATTTCGCCCACGACTTTCTGAAGCTTGGTCAGCCGACGAGCATCAAGCCGCTGCTGATGGACGATCACAACCAGGTGCTCTTCCCACTCAGTTCACACATGACGCTGCAGTTTCCGAAACGCGGGAAAGACCTTCCGGCCGTGGAGTTGACCTGGCGTGACGGTGGCAACTGTCATCCGGAAATACCCGAGCAGTTTCATTCAAAGCAGAAGGACGGCAGTCTCAAGGCACCAAAACTCGGTGGTGCGGGAACGGTGCTTTACGGCAAGGATGGAAAGTTTGCGGTGACCCGCGCATCGCACGCGTCATCGTCGGACATCATTCCGGCGGAACAGCGCGAAGCGTTCAAGGACGCCCTCAAGGGTGCCAACCCGAAGAACAACCATCAGGCCGCGTTCACGGTGGCGTGCATGGGTGAGGACAAAACCCGTTCGCCATTCAGCATTGCCGGGGACCTGACCAAGACGATGATGCTGGGCATCATCTGCCAGACGCTGAATGAGGAGTTGAAGTTTGATCGGAAAAAAGAGCGGTTCATTGACAACAACAAGGCCAATGAACTTCTTGCCGGACCGGCTCCCCGCAAGGGCTGGGAAGATTTCTACAAGATGGCGTAAACGAAGAGCGAAGCCATCGGACCGCAGTATTCATACCGCCGGGATGTGGATATGCCAATTGGCTCGCGGGGTTTTGAATCGGTCGCCTCTGCCGGCTTGACGATCGGCAAACCGGTCCCCGACACTTGTTTTGAACGGCGTTGGAAACCAACGTCCCACCGCCGAAACGGGCCGCGGTTGATTTCATCATGGATAGCACCGCAGACATTTACGACGCTGACGAATTGCGGGAAGAGATTGAGGGTGACCTCGGATTGTTGCGCGAGTTGGTGGATTCCTTTGATCGGGATACTGCCGGGCGAATGGTTCGACTGCGCAGTGCCATTCAAACGGGCGACGTTGATCTGGTGCGTCGGGAAGGGCATGCGCTCAAAGGCGGGACGGGATTATTCTATGCGCGGACTGCTTCCGCCACGGCTGCCTCCATCGAAGAGATGGGCATTACGGGTGATCTCTCGAATGCCCGTGTGGCCGTTGATCGGCTCGAACGCGAAATCGGAATATTGCGGGCTGAACTCGACAAATTGTTCAAAGGCTGAATCATTCGGTCTCCGTCCTGAATTCCCGACCCGGGTCGGTGAATTGAATATGTCCGAGGCAGATAATATGGATGAAAAAATTACCACCGAAACTCAGGTGCTTTCTCCGGAGCAGCGACGAGGCGGGGTGAATGAGTTTGGTGAGACGATTCTTCCTGCCGACCCTCGTAGGTCTGCGTCCGATTCACCAGCGGCGGCGATTGATTCCGGAGCTCCGAAAACGATTGGTCGTTACCTGGTGCGTGGCATTCGTGCGGTTGGCGGTTTCGGAACTCTTTATCGAGGGTTTGACGAACGGCTTAGTCGCGACGTGATCATCAAGGTTCCAAGAGTGCGGGCGGGAGCATTCTCGAAAGCAGAATTAGCCCAATCCTTTCTACAGGAAGCACGTCAGATTGCCCAACTGAATCACCCGAGCATTGTGACGGTTTATGATGTCGGGACGGAGGACGACCTGTGTTTCATCGTCTCCGAGTATTTGCCCGGCGACGACCTGAACGAGTGGCTGAAGATCCATCAGCCGACGTGGCGACAGGCGGCGGAGATTGTGGCCGCAGTCGCGGATGGACTGGCTTCGGCCCACGCCCATGGAACAATCCATCGCGACGTTAAACCGGCCAACATCATCATGACTGGACGGGATGGAAACACCGTCCCCGTCCTTGTGGATTTCGGGCTCGCGGTCAGTGAAGTTTTCAAGGGTGCGGCCGGCGGAGAAAAAGGGCATGTTGCCGGCACACCCAATTACATGTCGCCCGAACAGATGCGCGGGGAAGGGCATCGAATCGACGGGCGGACGGATATTTATTCATTGGGAGTCGTGCTCTATCGACTGCTGGCGGGGAAATTGCCCTTTCTCGCGGAGACAGTTTCCGAGCTGTTCGAAAAGGTTCTCCACGATGAACCGCAACCGCCGCGGCAATTTGTGCACCACGTTCCCCGCGAACTCGAACGCATCTGCCTGACGGCGATGGCCAAGGAAATCGTGGGGCGCTATACGACTGCGGGCGATCTGGCCGCGGACTTGCGACAGCTGTTGCGTGAGCAGGAAACTGCTGTGGGGGATGCGCCGACGAGTGTCCGGTCGGACGGCAGTTCCAGTGCCGCCGTCGGAATTCGAATCCTCGTCGCGGAAGATCACGAACCCTCGCGCTTGAAGCTGCAGAGCGATTTGCGCAAATGGGGGCATGAGGTCACGGGCGCCGAGGATGGTGCCGTGGCCTGGGAACTGTTCAAGCACGGTGACTTCTCCATTGTCATTACCGATTGGATGATGCCGGAGCTTGACGGGCTCGAACTCGTTCAGCGGATTCGTGCGGCCGACCGGCCTGACTACGTTTACATCATGATGCTGACAGCCAAGTCCGCGAAGCACGACATTGTGGCCGGCATGGGAGCGGGGGCGGATGATTTTCTGGCCAAGCCGTTTCATCGCGACGAACTGAATGTCCGCTTGCGCGCTGCCCGGCGTATCATTCGGATGAATCGAGATCGCAACGAGTGGAGTCGGCGGATTCAGACCAGCCTGGAAGCCGCTGCCCGGATTCAGCGCTTATGCCTTCCGCCGGAGAAACCCCGTCATGGTAATTTCGATTTCGCGTGGGCCTGGCAACCATCGGAGGAACTGGGCGGCGATCTCTTGAACATCGTTCGCCTGGATGATCGGCGGGTCGGGGTTTATGTGTTGGATGTGGATGGGCATGGATTGCCCGCATCACTGCTGGCCACGGCCTTGAGTCGCCAGATGTCCGCAGGTAATGATCCTAGTTCACTGCTCGTCGAGTCCGCCGATTCCGATGCGCCGTCTCGGATCCTGGAACCGATCGAAGTGATGGAACGCCTGAACGAGCGCTTTCGCGGCGAACTGGGTTTTGGCCAGCGGTTCACGATGGTTTACGGTGTTCTGGATCTGGAATCCGAACGATTCACGTTTGCCAACGCCGGCCACCCACCGCTGTTTCGTTTGCGCGCCGACGCGACAGTGGAAACGCTGGATGCATTCGGATTGTCAATTGGGCTCGCGTCCGAGCAGGACAATTACGAGCAGGAATCGATCGATGTGCATCGGGGCGATCGACTGGTGCTCTACTCCGACGGCGTGACCGATGCCGTGAACGAGAAAGGTGAACTGTTCGGGGATAGTCGCTTGAACACCGCGATTGTTGAATCGGCGAGTGAGCCACTTGGCGCAGGCATCGAAGCGCTCGTGAACCGGATAAAGGAATGGCGCGGTGCCGCCCCCGTGAATGACGATGTGACAGTACTCGCGCTGGGGATTTCATGAGCCGTTGCTACGACCTCCACACTCCGGTCAGCCGGGTGGTGCTCTCGGCGATGAACACGACGCGGCGACAGGAAATCCATGTTGCCAGCAGCGCGATTCGAACGGCTTACGTCCGTGACATGGCCAATCCCGCCCTGCTGCCCGCCAATCAGGATCCAAAAATCTTTTTGTACGATTATGATGCGGGTGCGGGGCTTCGAGATCGCTTAGGATTCTCCGTGCCCGCGCATCCCCGAGGGGCGCGAGTTCCTGTGAAATCGCTTTTTCGCCGTGCCGCCAGTTTCTCGTCATGCTGCAACCTGGCGGCGTCATCCATACCTCCAGCGTTGCGCAACAGCGGTTCATCGACGGGTTTCACTTGCGGAACGTGACCGGAGAGGAAATGCAGTTCATTCAATTCACGCGTCCTGGCGATTCACTCTGGACTGCGCCAACCGGACAGCTCTTTTTCCACACCGCCCTCGACGGTCAGAAATCAGATCGAGTGAGTTTCTACGAAATAACAGTTTCAGTGGATGGACAACTCGATGTTCGGCCGCACCTTGCGGTGACGCTGGGGCCGGGGGAAAGATTGAAAATTTCAGTCGCGTTGTCCGCTGTTTTCTTCCCGACCTCGGGAAACGTGACGGCTCGTATGATTTCGTCATCGGCGGAAGCCATCAGACTGAGGGGACCACCGTGCGGGTGATTGAAGATTTCCTCTCGCCTCGAAATCCGGTCGACCAATCCCTCCGCCATTGAACGAAGTATGAATTGCGTGGACACGAATCCATTCGCATTTCGAATTGAGTGGGTTCAGTATCCGGTCGTTCTAAATATGAAAAAACATTTTGTGTCTTCCATGTCGCTCCTGCTCGTGTTGGCGGGTGTGATCAATCACAGCCGGGCCGGCGAACCGGTCCTGAAGAAAGGTGCCCGTCTCGCCATTGTCGGAGACTCCATTACAGAGCAGAAGTTGTACAGTCGGTTTATTGAAACGTATCTGCTCGCCTGCATGCCGGAACTCGAAGTGCAGTGCATCCAGTTGGGCTGGGGTGGCGAACGCGCGCCGGGATTCGCCGGTCGCATGGAAAACGATTTGGTGCCGTGGAAGCCGGACGTGGTCACCACGTGCTACGGCATGAACGACGGCGGCTATCGTCAGTATGACGAAGGCATCGGCAAGGCTTACGAAAGCGGCATGCGCCGTATCATTGACCGGATGAAAAAGGCCGGCGCCATCGTGGTGGTTGGTTCGCCGGGCGTGGTGGACAGCACAACCTGGGCGGCCAACGATCCGGACCGCGACAAGGTTTACAACGCCAACCTCAAGCAACTCAGCGGCATCGCGCAGAAGCTTGCCCGCGAGAACAAGTTCAATTTCGCCAATGTCTTTGACGCAATGATGGACGCGATGGTCAAGGCCAAGGCCGCGCTCGGTAAAGACTATCCTGTGGCTGGCCGTGACGGCGTGCATCCCGGAGCGAACGGTCATCTGGTGATGGCCTACGCATTTCTCAAGGGGTTGGGAATGGACGGCAATCTGGGGACGATCACCGTCGATTTCAAATCTGGCAACGCCACCGCCGAGGACGGACACCGTGTGGTGTCATCCAGCAAAGGCAGCGTGAAACTCGAGAGTACCCGCTATCCTTTCTGTTTCGACGGAGACGACAAGGATCCGAATCGCACCCGCAGTATTCTCCAATTCGTTCCATTCAATCAGGACCTGAATCGCATGACACTCGTCGTGAAAAACCTGTCAACCGACAAGGCCTCGGTAAAATGGGGAGCCGCGACAAAGACGTTCACCCGCGAACAACTCGCGGGCGGGGTCAATCTCGCGGCGGAGTTCGCCGATCACCCGCTGGTCGCACCTTTCAATAAAGTCATGCAGGCCGTTGCCGCCAAACAGGGCTTTGAAACACCGATGATCAAGAACCAAATCAACGGATTTCGGTTCTATGAATCCGCCTTCGCAAAGGACGCGGAGGTCAAGGCCGCCACGGCTGTTCTCCGCGCCCGCCTGATTGCCCGTGACAACGAACTGCACGCCGCCGCGCGGGATTCCGTGAAGCCCGTTCGTCACGAAATTCAAATCATCCCACGACAGTAGGAATCGCCACCGACTTGATCGGTTTCGGTTAAACCTTTCGCCAGCGACCGAATCGTCATAGCGGGTTCAATTCTCCTTCGGCGTCAGGCCATCGGCTTCCGCTATGGCACGGGGAACAATCAGTTGACCGGGCGATTTGGACCAGAGCATCGGCACTGAGTAGAGATAGGGAAAGGAGAAGCCATTGCCGCTAATCTCGGCGATCGTACCGGTTTCCTCGGGCGCAAGTTTGATGCGATGCGTCCGGCGCGCGCTGATATCCACTTTTCGCGACACGGTCGCTCGCGACGGCGGCAGGGATTTGTGCAGGGTGACGAACTTCCGGTTGTAGGAATCCCATACTTCCAGATCGAGGCTCGTAGTTCCTTTTGGGATGTAGATGTAGGCCGGTGACTGTGTCAGGCCGGTGGCGTTGCAGTCGAACGTCAGGGATTGCCCGCCCGTGTGCCGGTCATCCGCGCGGCTCCAGCCAAGGTCCGTCAGCAGAGACAGGTTTCCACCTTTGCCAATCTCGAACCGATACGTGCCGGGTTCGGGTGCATCGAATCGAATGGCTGCCAGGTGATAATGCTCCCGCTTGCTGTCGGGGATTTGAATCTGGATTGATGGCTGCACGGTCATCGTCGTATCGACCAGTTCGTCCCAGGATTTCGTCACGGCATTCCATCGGTTGATTCCATAAGGCACGTCGCGGGCTATGTAGTAACGGTCTTTACCTGTCGGATCCGCCGGCCAATAAAGTTGGAAACCGATCTCTTCGCCGGCTTTCTTCGCGACACAGAGAAACGTCGGAGCGGTCATGTAACCCGCGTTGTAAAGGAATGCCTGTCGGGTTGGCGCGGAGCCAAACTCGGTAACCTGAACAAGATCATTCAGATCGACTTCGCGGCCATTTTTTCCATTCGCAAGTATCGCTTCACTGAAACGGGTGACGGGCACCACAGGCCAGTGCGCCATTACCTTTTCCCACCAGATCGCCGTTTCCTCTGTTGTGAAATGGGCAGGGCCTTCGCTGAGAGCGCCCACAGCCTCAGTGACTTTTCTCGTGCCAAATATTCGCCGCGCAATCACGTGGGACGCATTCATGTAGGACATCTGCCCTTTCCAAAGCAACTCTCGCATGGCGGGTGACGTGGCTTTGTCCTGACCCGATTCGACGAGATAATAGTAGTACCAGTATTGCTTGAGGTCATCGAGTCGTCGCTGCGCGTCGGATTCTTTCGTAGCGTCAATCAACTGGTCGGCGGCTTCAATCATACGAATCGCCCGCGACCAGGCATGTGGTGAATTCACCGGGTAATTTTCCGGCAAGAGAAAGTCATAATAGTCCTTCATCGGCTTCCAACCCGACCCGAACGCCCGCTGAAGCCAGCGGTCGCGAACCGAGTCGAGTTCAACGATGGACATTCTCGGATTCCACAGAAGCTGCGAGATCAGGTAGTAACCCAATCCCATTCGGCCGAAATTGAAATCGGTCTCGACGTTGAGCGCTCGAAAACCGGCCGCGTAGTGACTCTGCTGTCGCGTCGTGAGGAACTCGGGTGAAGCATTCCACCGCGGTTTCAATCCCTCGAGACCCCAATCCGAATAGTAGGAAAGGCTGACAATCCAGTAGTCGCCGGATGGCTCCCGAGGCAGCATAACGCGGAACGCCTGAGCCAGATCCGTCTGCGACGAGAACGCCTTCCACTTGCCGCGTCCGCGATGTTTCGGATAGCTGGCGATCATGACGCGAATACGTGGGTCGGGATTAAAGTTCGGCGGCACGTCATGGTAGTTGTAGCAATAGAAGCTGCATCGCACGGCGTCCTTTCTGGATTGACCCGTCGAGGTGACCCGCTCATTGGTCGGGCGCGAATCGATCCAGCGGTCGTACTCGCGTAGCAGCCAGTTGTTGAAACCGTAAACGATGTCGCTCGGCGCAGTCGGGTCCCAAAGTTCTCTTGGTTGATTCAATCCCTTGAATCCATGCAGGAGATAGGGTTTTCCAAACTCAGCGCCGATCTTTGCAAGATACTCGGGATACCAGTTGGGGTTCTTGAGCAACTCCGCAAGCCGTGCATAACCGCCGCCATCTTCGGGGTCCGTGCCGAAGACGAACACGTCGCTTGGCGATTTCGCAAAGAACGCCTCGGACTTCTGTTTGAAGTTTTCGAGAATCATGGAACGAATATCGGGGACTGAAAGGTCGAGATTCATTGGAAGCGAAGCCAGTTTCGCTTCTCGCCATTCCTTGCCCGAAGAGTGAAAGACTTTGCCTTGCTCGGGATGGGACGTTTCATCGGAATTGATCCACAACCAGCCGCGATTGTCGTCGCTAGCGGCGGGCCGTTTTGAATTCAGGGCGAGCTTGACGGTGCCGAGAAATCCGCTGGTATCTCCCGTCTCGCGAATATGATTCACGACCGCCCGGTGATAGGCCTGCAATGCGTGACCGGGGAAGTGCGGCATTGACTGCGTCTTCATCCGCCGCCCGATCAACCAGCGCCGATAGCTGACATCAACAGTCTCGTCTGCCGGATCGGACAGGAGTTTCGCGTCCATGATCGTGCCGACCCCGTACCCCTGCCCACTCGTGGCATGCAATCCGCGAATGTAGTAACCCGGCCGGTCGGCCCGTCGGATGCGAAAAGACAGCCGTTCCCGTCCACCCGGCGGCACATGAATCCAATTCGGTCCCATGCCCAATACTTCGTAGCCGATTGACTCAAGAAGTTCTGGAACCGCCACGACGAGTCCCTTGACCGTGTTGGCGACGACCAGCAACCGGTCGCGTTCACTGCGAATGTAGAACGCCTCGCGATCATTGTAGGCGTCTGAGCCGTCGTTTTTCAGGGCCGCTTGTACGTCTGCATCGCCGCGAATATCTTCCGTGGCACCCGCGAGCGTGGTAAGGACGATGCCTCGCGAAAGGTCTTTCGAATTCACGACGTCAACGCGCTGTCCGGACATGCGTTCAATCCCCTCGCGAAGAAAACCGACCACCGCGCCAACCTTCGCCGGATCCGATGAATCATACCAGGGTCGCCCTTCGGCTTTTGCCCAGTCGATGCCCGTTCCACTTTCCGGATCGAACTGCACTACAATCGGCGGTAATTTGAACCCCGCCTCCTTCGACCAGACGACGAACTCAGGGCTCTGGCGACGGATTGGCTGAGCAGCCGGCGCTTCGGGCGAAACCAGAAACGACATCAGCGATGACAGTCGAAGAAGATTGTGTATGGTCATGGCGATTGATCGTACGTTGGTTGAAGGGTTTGGTTTTACTTGCCAAACAGTTCGGCAGCGGCGTTGAAAAAGGTTGGATTGATCTGGCGACTTTCTTTCCCGTTCGGGAACCCGGCGTGATGCACCATCAAGACCATCACGAGCTGTCGCTGTGGATCAATTCGTAACTGAGTCGCATAAGCGCCGCCGTGACCGAAAGTGCCGCCCGGTCGCTTCTCAACCGAAAAACCGAAACCATAGCCCTGTGGCAAATCACCAGTTTGCGAAGAAGTCATCTGCCGGACAGCGGCTTCGGACAGCAACCGTTGCCCGTCGAAAACTCCACCGGCCAACACCATCTGGCCAAAGTGACCGACGTCGCGCGCCGTGGAAAACAATCCACCGGCCGGCATCGGCTGGCGTTCCGGATCTTCGAGCGGATACCTGAGCTGTGTGATGCCGACTTCCTCCAGGCCATTCTTCGCCGCATTCGATTTGTAGGCCCTGGCAAGTCGCTTCTGTTGTGCCGCATTCGGCCAGAAAGTCGTGTCCGTCATTCCCAGCGGTTTGAACAGGCGTTCGTCGAGAAACCGTTCGTATGACATGCCGCTGACAACTTCGATGATGCGTCCGGCCGTGTTGATGCCGGCATTGCTGTAACGGTATTTGGTGTCCGGCTCAAAATCCAGCGGCGTCATCGCATAACTCAACACGCGGGCACGCAGCGGATAAAGGTCCAGCGTCGGTTGTTCCAGGCCAGATTTGAATGGCAGACCGCTGGTGTGACTGAGAACATTCTTCACTGTGATGGGATGCCGTGGCCGTTTCATTACCACCCGATCATCACTCCGTTCCGTGATCAGCATCTGCCCCTTGAACTCGGGCAGATATTTCTCGACGGGGTCATCGGTATCTACCTTCCCTTCGTCCACCAGCATCATCAGTGCTGCGGCCGTGATCGGCTTTGACATCGACGCAATCCAGAACAAGGCGTCCTCCGCCATTGGTTTTTTCGAATCAATA
>CALBIE010000065.1 GCA_937893495.1 uncultured Verrucomicrobiales bacterium
CTATAGATGCCAAATACCATCGACGCCGCCAGCAAGTCGCGCACGCGCAGGGCGATGACAGACGTCACCACCAGAAACACCAGCAGGATGATATCAAAAGCAGGGATCATTTGCTTTCGGCCTCCTTCTCTGCCTCGCTCAGGCCGTTTGCATCGTCGTCGTCACGAGTGAATGGTTCCACTCCATCGTCGTATCCCGCTTCCATCAATGCGTGCGTGCTGGTCGGGCTGGTCAGCATGATGAAGGCGCAGATGGTGAGAATCTTCGCCGCGACCAGAAAATGGGCCAGCGTAAATCCATCGTGAAAGACGTAGATCGCCAATCCGGCCAGGATGAGCATTGTCGAGAGCGTGTCGCCTTTTCCGGCCGCGTGCATGCGCGCGTAAAAATCCGGGAAACGCACCAATCCCACCACGGCACCGAAAAATAAAATCAGACCGCAAACGATGATCAGAATGCAAATCGTATCCAGAATCATCCGTTCTCCGTTTCCACTTCCGGGTCAAGCATGCCCCGTTGTTTCATCTTGTGGTAGTAGCGTGCCGCGGCCAGCGAGCCGATAAAGTTCAGCAACGCGTAAGCCAGCGCAAAATCAACGTACATATCCACCCGGTTGAAGATCGTTCCGATCACGATCAGAAGCACGGCCGTCTTCGTCCCGATCAGGTTCACCGCGACAATCCGATCGATGGCCGTCGGTCCGCTCACGACCCGGTAAAGCACCGGCACCATGAGTGCGATCAGGACAACGCCCGCGCTGAGAAAAAAGGTCTCCATCAATTGTCCGGTTCGAAAATGGCCTTGATGCGTTTTTGCATTTCGACTTCAGGATTGGTGGCGGCCTTGTGGCTGATTGCGTGGACGAAGAACTCGTCGCCTTCCACCTTGATGGTCACGGTGCCGGGTGTCAGGGTGATGGAGTTGGCCAGCAACCATTTGCCGAATTCCGTCCTCAGCGTGGTCTTGAAGCGAACGATCTGCGGTTTGACATCGCGCAGACCTTTGGGGTGGAGGGCCAGTCGGAGGACGTGAAGATTAGCCAGCATAACTTCGTAGGTCAGCCAGAGGCCGTAACCCGCCCCCAGCCACGCTTCGCGCCACAAGACCCGCCAGCTTCGGCTGCGATCTTGAAACAGCAGATCCGAGGAAACCCACGTCACCAAGGCCGACGAGATAACGCCGAGCGTCAGGTGGAACGGGTCGAAAAGGCCCGAAAACATCAACCACGTCAGGAATAACAGGCAAAATGTGATTAGCTGATACATCGTTGCACGGTTTCACGCCCAAACATACTTCTGGTCCATCGGACCGAAGCGCGAGACTAACAATTATCCGGCGCGGAACATAGGAAACGTTCGGTAATCATTTCAAGTCAGGAGTGTCCGGCCGGACTCATTCACGAGTTCTTTGCTGTTCAGTAAGCCGGTCAAAACTTACCCTGAGTTCGACACGGACGCGTGATGGGTACATCCGGGCAATTGTTTGTAAGCATGTTCGTCAGTTCGATTGGCGTGGGCTATGTCGTGTACGGCCGCAAACAGCAGCAGACTACCGCGCTTATTTGTGGTTTCGGTTTGTGCGGCCTTCCCTATCTGGTTACCGACGTCACGTTCAGCCTCGTCATCGGGGCTATCCTGATGGTGGTGCCATTTCTCAAGCGGGATTGAACCGGGGACGGTGGAGTCGTTTCGGCGGGAGTGCGGCATTCATGCCGCAGAAACGCGGATTTGCAAATCGGTTCACGGGGATTCGGATCAATCCCAACGGGGTGTGGCCAATCGTCGGGCTGTTGGAACGGAGTCGGCCGCAACCCCGTTGGGGTTGGAAATCAATCCGGCGCATGGACCCAGGGTGGCGCGTGCCGCGCGACCCTGGGCTTTGGGGCGGAATCCCGTTGGGATTCCACCGTTACCACTATTTCGAGAGGTCAGCGCGCGGGCCGCGCAAATTCGGCGGAGCGCGGCTGTGCGCGAAGCGTCAGCCGCAGCAGGGTGGCAGCACCAACAGGTTTGGACGTGCTGCGGCTGGTCCGGCGGACACAGCCGCGCTCCGTTGCTTGCGGCTCCGCCGCTCTGGGCATTCCGGAGATGTGGGTAACGGACAGCCTCAATCGGGACGGCGGAGAGACGGTTGGTTGTTCTCCTCCCCATGAACCTGGTGGCCACCCTGCGCGGGCCTCGCCATGAAGTTTCCCATGAACCGTACTCCGAGGAGGAGGGTGGGCAGTGGAACGGGGCATTCGTTGCGCCCGAATCTGCGGGAACCCCGGGTTCGCCTGCGGACAAGTTTTGCTTTGCGCCTGCCACAAGGAAAGCGGTGTCTTCAGCACCGCTTTCCTCGGAGTTCACTGCAATCCAAACGCGTTCGATTGGGGAATGTCAGTCGCTCCCGCCACTTTTCCCATCCGTAGGGCGGTTCTGCCATCCGTTGATGTTTTTTACGTTCTCATCTGTGAACGGAAGCATGTTGCCCAATACGTGTGCAGCCCCTCCGTCCCTCCCGTCTCAATACCGCAAAAACTTCGCTCGGCGTTTCGCAAAATCCGATTGTCCGGTCACCCACATTGACTTGATCTCCGTCAGTCGTTTGTCGGTGCGAATCGCCTCCAGTGTCGGATCATCTCGCAACAATCGATTAACTTTTTCCAGCGCGAAGTCGTTCGGGTATAAACGCTGAAACGTGAGCGCGATCGTGACACCCAGATCGACAGCATTCAAGGCGTTGCGATCAGTGAGAAAGAGTTTTACGCCGCCACATTCCTGGCCTTTGAAGATGCTCGACGCGGGAGTGAATCGCGTCGGCTCGACGCGCACGCCAGAAAGCATGGCGTCATTCATCGCCTTGGCGAATTCCGCCTCCTTCACGTACGGGGCGCCGAGGATTTCAAACGGAATATCCGTGCCGCGACCGACCGAGACGGAGAACTCCACCAATCCGACTCCGGGATAAAACGTCGCCGCCGTC
>CALBIE010000066.1 GCA_937893495.1 uncultured Verrucomicrobiales bacterium
GTCCTGGATTCGTTCGACACCTGCGACGGATGGTGAGCGCCTCTATGTGGCAGGAATGCGGGATGTCCTGGTTTGTCTGGATTTGGCAAGCGGGAAAGAGCTTTGGAGGGTGGACTTCGTGGCTGAACTGAATACTCCCTTGCCGGAGTTCGGTTTCGTCTGCTCGCCGCTCCTGGACGGCGACCACGTCTATGTCCAGGCCGGGGCTGGTTTTGTGAAGCTCGACAAGAAGACCGGAAACATTGTTTGGAAATCATTGCGCGATGACGGTGGAATGATGGGAAGCGCCTTTTCCTCACCGGTCATCGGTGAAATTGGCGGACGCAGACAATTGGTGGTTCAGACTCGAGAAAAACTGGCCGGTGTGGATTTGTTGGATGGCAAGGTTCTGTGGGAGCAGGAAGTTCCCGCTTTCCGGGGCATGAACATCCTTACTCCTGTGATTCATGGTGACTCCGTATTCACGAGTACGTATGGCGGCAAGACAGTTCTTTTCGATATCACACTGGAAGGGGGCATCTTCAAGGTTTCAAACCGATGGGCCTACAAGGGACAGGGCTATATGTCGACGCCGGTCGTGGTTCAGGGAGTTGCGTACCATCACCTGAAAAGCCAGCGTCTTCTTGCCATCGACTTGAAGGACGGCAAGGAATTATGGACCACCTCGAAAGGCTTCGGGAAATACTGGAGTCTTGTGACTCAAGGCCATCGTATTCTGGCGCTTGACCAACGTGGGATTCTGTTCCTGTTTGATGCAAACACAAAAGGCTTTGAGTTGACTGGGGAGCGGAAAGTCTCCGAGACGGACACCTGGGCGCACCTGGCGGTGTCTGGTGACCAGTTGTTTATTCGTGAGCTGAATGCCCTTGCTGCATGGGGTTGGTCCGAATAAACAATTTTCGATGCATGGACACCAAACACGATCCCGACCCCTTCATTTTCAGCGGGCTTTGTGACGGGGTTCCCCAGAGTGTAATGAGCTTATCGAATAATCAACACGCTTGGCCGGCCAGTATCGAGAGCGAGATCCACGGCAAGGGCGTTGATCCAATCCAATTCGGCAAGGCGGAGCTCAAGTTGTGCGTCAATGAGATCGGTCTCGGCAGCGGCAAGGTCCTGTTCCCGCAGATTCAGGCGGAGCAAATCGCTGAGTTGCAACTCCACACGATCGGCTTCCGCCTTCCGCATCTGACTGGCGAGATTGAGCCGTTCCCGAAGTTGATCGAGTCGCTCGTCGATCCGCCGGATGTTGTTGTCGGCGACGAGAGCGGAGGCGCGAAGCTGATCGGTAAGCAGACGCAACCCCTCCTCCATCGCCGCGATCGTAGCGCGGGCGGTTTCGATTTTTCCGCGCGCTTTGCGGTTTTGGAATGGATACTCGAAGAGGGCACCGATGCGGAATTCGGTTTCGTCCTTGGTCTTGGAGCCGATGCCCAGATCCTTCGAGACGCTCAAGGCAAGGTCCAATTGCGGGAGCAGTTGATTCTTCGAAAGCCGCCAGGTAACACGCTCAGCCTCGAGCGCCCGATTGACGATAACGACTTCGGGATGCTTCGCCAGAGCCTCGCCCATCGGGGGGCGCTTTCCCAGGAGCGTGGCTGTCAGGATATTGGTGGTTGTCTCCGGCACACGCGGATTGCCCTCCTCGTCACGCCAATAGAGGGAGAGATTGACGGCTTCTTCAGCTTCCATTTGTCGGGCGGCGATTAAACTTTCCCGACGCATGGCGATGAGGCGTTGATTGTCGATGACATCGATCTGTGCCTTGTCGCCAAGATCTGCCTGATCCCGAATCGCCTGATCGCGCACCAACGCGAGATCGAGCAGATCCTGGCGCACGGCGCGTTTCCGGGCGGTGGCCCGCCATTTGAGCAATTGAGCAACAGCCGATTGCTGCACGAGCAGACGGACGCGCGCGACGCGGGACCGTTCGGCTTCAACGCCGAGATCCGCTCGCTGGATGTCCGCGCGGGCCTCGTCAATGGCACCATCGCGCAACAACGGGGTCGATACGCCAATCAGGACCTCGCCGCCCGAATGCGTTTCCAGTTTCTCCTCCTGGAGCGGGAATAATCCATCCCCCCTCCGCCATCCGCCGAAGAATCGAGCGCCACGGTAGGGAGTCGGCTGCTCGAGCAAAACCTCCATGACTCGCGTCTCATAGAATCCCAAGGGGTCATTTCGGCTCTTGAACTTGAGCTTGAGATCAAAAGCTCCACGGGCCGACAACGCTTTTCCCTCAGCCGCCGACTTCTTCTCCAGTGCCGCAACAACAGACGGATAGCGGGCGTCGACCGAGGCAAGCAGATTTGCAAGGGTCAAAGGCGGCTCGTCTCCGTAAACCGGAATCAAACCGAAGCACAGTGCGGCAACGACGGCGATCAGTCTCATTTGGCGTCTTCTTTCTTGCCTCCCTTTGGATCCCGAACTTTTTCCGGCGGCCCGGAAAGACTGACGGGAAACCCGTTGAATCGCCGCCAGAGCTCATACCAGAGTTTCACCTCGTTCAACAAAATCCAACCCTGCGCGCGCGTGCCCTGCCGAAGGTAGAGTCCCTCCGGCCAGTCTTCGCGATGGCGCGGTGTGACAAGGACCCGAAATCCCCCGTCGCCGGAATCGGCTGTGTCCACAACCTCCACTCTGGCTGGAAACGTGCCGACCGCGACGGACGGCCAACCGCTCACCTGGACGGCGGGCCATCCCTCGAATTGAACCCGCACCTCGTCGCCCTTGTGAACCAACGGGATGTCGTTGCCGCTGATGCGCAGTTCGATGGCGCGCGAATCGGTTTCGGGGACCAGGGTCGCCAAGGGTGCGCCCGCAGACGTCAGCACGCCGCCATCGCCGGCCAGGCGGCGTTGGATGCGCGCGGATACCGGAGCCGTCACCAATTGCGCCCCCTGACGCCAAAGCCGCACCTCGATTTTCGCGAGATCCTCCGCAGCCTTGGCCTCGTCGCCCAGATGCTTGGCCCATTCGAGACGGGCCTTTTCAAACTCGCGCGGGGCGGACAACCCTTTAGCCACGGCTTTGTCCTGTCGTTCCACGTTCAGGCGGGCGGTTTCTGCGGAAAGCTTCGCGGCCGCCAGGCGATTCTGCACCGCATCCTGCTCACGCTTGAGCCGATCGAGAATGTCAGGATCAATGTCCAGAATCTCCACAATCGGATCCCCGGCCTCGACCAAATCGCCCTCCTGCACAAACCACCGGCTAATGCGCCCGGACAAGGGGGCATCCACCGTTTGGATGCGCTCATCCGGCGAAAAAGCGACCACTTTGCCAGAGCCGGTCGCCGTCTGCTGCCAGGGTGTCTTGACCAATCCAACCCCAAGCGCAACCGCGCCGGTTATCAACCCCACGACCAAGATGCGGCCACTCTTCAGTCGACGCGCCAACTGCATTGCGGTCGTCGCGCGAATTTCAGGGGCATCGAGCGTGTCGCGGAATATATTCAAACGACTGCCTCCTTGGATTCCGTTGAAACCCCGCGCAACGAGAGCACATGCTCCACTTTGTCTGTCGACGCGCTCAGATCGTAGAACGCCTCGAGATACTTGCCAAGCTTGCCAATGCCCGCGGCCAGCGAACTGACGACGATCTCCGCCGCCACCAACTGCCCCAGGGTCAGTTGCCCTTCAATGACCAACCACCCGCCGATCACCAGGACAGAGGCGTTGGCAAAGATCTGAAGCAGAACCGCGCCCGCGATCTGCGCAAAAAGAAACCGAAAATGCTGTCCACGCCGCTTGATGTAATTTGAGGCAAGTATATCCGCGTGAGCCATCGCGCGGCTGCGCCCTGCCTCGGTTGCATATTTCGCGGGGTCCGCTGCGAGTGCATGCAGCCAATTGCCGACATCCAGTTTGGCTTTCGATTCTTCAACGGCTGTCTCCACGGCGCGCCGGCCCCATAGAAAAACGATCAGCAGGAGACTGAGCATGAGGCACAGATCGAAGGCGAGAAGCAACGGGTGATAGACAGCAAGCAGGGTCATTCCGAAGAACATCTGCAGGAGCAGCGCCAGACCATCGAGCAGCAGCGTGTGCGCGGACTTTTGGATACTCACCACCTCGAAAAAACGATTCGCCCGGTCGATGCCCGTGGCGCCATCCAGTGATCCGGCCTCGCCACTTGCGAGCGACCCGGCAAAGGAAATCGCGAGTCGGGCGAAGTAGCGCTGTTGCATACGTTCCACCACGATATTCTCCAACAGCGAAAGCCCGCCGGAAAACAAGAGGACTGCAAACACAATCAGCGCCAACACAACAACCGGTTGCAACAAGGTCCCAAACGCAACGTTGGCGAACAACGCCTGCGCCGCCAATGGCAACGCCAGATAAAGCACCCCAACGGTCGCGCTGTAGACAGCCAACGCAAGGACATCGCCTCTCTCGAGCGCCAGCAGTTCGAGCGCGCGACCGACCATTCGATTGGGTGAATTGTGACTCATCGTGGGCGACCTTCGCCGTTTCTCACGTTGGGATCTTTTGCCTGTTTCATGACTTCGGCAATGACTCGTCGCCGAAGTCAAACAGGACCGACTTCTGATAGGCATTTCCTCCCCAACGGGGAAACCGGACCGTAGTCATTCTGCGGTATTGTCGCAAGAAAATATGCTCTTCAAATCCAGCGAACTCCTGTGAGATGGAGAGCCTGCAGAAGGGGCAACACCTGCCACTGCCATTAGCTTACGGGCGGAGATGTCCTCGTTGAGGATTTGATTGTTTGCGAAGGGTTTTGATGGTCAAAAAGGTCATTCCAACTTTATACTCCCGACACTCTGGAACAGCAGATATTGATTTGCTCCCGGAGGAACTTTGAAATGGGAATGTCATTAACTTTTGTGGTCGCCTTAAAGACCAAGACTCTCAGATTAGGCGATGCGGCAGCCTTGATCCTGATTGCGTTTACCGCCTTTGCTCGGACGAGCGCGGCCCAGTGGCAAGCAAGCCCCGGAACGGAGTTAAACATACAAGCCCTGCTTGCCACGCAGTCTCATACTTTTGCCGGCGGTTCGGCAGGCGTTTACGTTTCCAGGGACGCCGGCGAATCCTTTACTCCCTCCAATCGCGGCAACGACAGTAACGGCCCAACCCGCGGATTTGCCGTGATTTCCGATATCGTGTTCACCTGCACCAGCCAGGGAGTGTTTCGAAGCGACGACAATGGATCGACGTGGGAGGCAAGAAGCACAGGACTTTCGGAATTGCGCACCAGCGGAATGATCTATGCCGCTCCGTATCTGATCGTCGCAACTCAGGAGTTTTTCGTTCCCGAAACCAAGGCGAGCAGTGGGAAAACGCAGGGCTCGAGGGAATCGATGCAAGGTGTATCGCCGCTGTTGGGGATGTGCTATTTGTAGGGTCCAACTCGCAAGGCATGTTTAAGAGCGTTGACTTCGGCATTACCTGGCAACCGGTGTCCAATGGATTAAACTCCAAAACATTTCGAGCCATTCAAAGCAAGGGCACCACCTTGTTTGCGGGCGGAGGTATTGGTTCCGGTGTTTCCAGATCAACGGATTTGGGCGAGAACTGGACAGCGTTGTCGAATGGTCTCCCGATAGGTTCTTATCGGAGCTTTGCCTCTGACGATGACCTGATCGTTGCGGGTTAGTTTGGTGCCGGGGGCTTTTTTTCGAGCGACAATGGGGAGAGTTGGACGCAGATCAACGACGGGCTGACGGATTTAACCATATTCGACTTGGAACTGAATGACCGGTATTTGATCGCAGCCACGAATACCAAAGGGGTTTTTCGATATGACTTGGCTAACATTTCCGACCGTCCGGTCGAAATCACGGGTCAATCAACAACCACGAGTGGATTCCGGATTCCTTTTACGAGTCGTGCCAGCACAACCCATGTGTTCCAGGCCCTGGATTCAATCGGCGACCCGTGGAACGATCTTCAGACAGTGACTGGCGATGGTGCGCCGATGTCGCTGATAGATACCACCACGCCACGACCGGTTCTCCGACTTTACCGAATCAAGACGTTGTAGGCGGAAGCAGGCTCTGTGCAGGTTCGGCGTTGCCGCAGCTCTTCATCCCAGCGTGATCGACGAAAAACCGATTTATCGGAACCAATGAGAACAGGGAAACTCTTGTTGCCCTGTTTAGTCTCAGCAGCCTCCGTTCATTTGTACCGCAACACAGCCTCAACCGGATAATGATCCGAAGGATACCGACCGCCGTCCTGTGTGTAGTTGATCACCGAACTGCGGGTAATCAGGTCGGGTGAGTGCAGGATCCAATCAATGCGGGTGCCCTTGCGGACACCTGTCCATGCGCCAAAACTTTGTTCATCGGGCGAGCGCACCGGATGCGTCACGCGGAAGCTATCAATCAGTTTGGTCCCGGAAAAACCATCGGCATTCACGAGCGCAGCGTAAGGAGCCTTGTCTTCAGTGGTATTAAAATCTCCGGTGATGATGAGCGGATACTCGCCCTGATATTTCTCCCATCTGGTGCGCATCAGTTTTGCCGATTCCAGCCGGGCGACCGGACCACGATGGTCGAAATGCACATTCGCGTAAATGATGACGCGATCATTCTTCCGATCCCGCAGCGCGACCCAGCTCAACATCCGGGGCAATGAAGAATCCCAGCTCTTGCTCCCGGCGACTTCCGGCGTTTCGCTGAACCAGAAATGGCCCGAGTCTTCCAACCCAAACCGGCTTGTTTTATACATCAACGGAACGTATTCGCCCTTTTCTTTGCCGTCCTCGCGACCGACACCGTGAAACGCGTAGCCCTTTAGGTTCTCCTTCAGAAAATCCGCCTGAAACCCAAGCACCTCCTGAAGCCCGAGCAGGTCCGGATCGAAGACCTTGATGGTGTCGAGCACGAGATCCTTGCGCTGCGGCCAGCTGTTGGTGCCGTCATTGGCGGCCCCGTAACGGATGTTGAAACTCATCACCTTGAGCAGTGGTGTGTCGGCCGCTTGCAGAGGAGCCGCCTGACCCAGAAGGCCGACGGAGACGAAGATCAGGAGAAGTCGCGTAATTTGTTTCATAGGAATATTCGAAAGCTTGAACGGTTCGTAACAAAAAAAAAGGAAAAACTCATGGACGTTTCGGATGCCCACATGGTTCTGGTCCGATTCTCGGGGCCGCTACCGAGGCAGACGCTCGGGCATGTCGGCAACGACATAGGCCATGATCGCCATCGCGGCGGCGCAACGGTTAAACTCATCGATGTCGAGCTTGTCAATCGTGTCCGCATCCGTGTGATGATACCAGAAATACTTCGTGCGATCAACATCCAGCCCCATCACCGGCACGCCTTTGGAAGCGAGTTGGCTCACGTCGGACACCTCGGCACCCCATTTCAGTCTGTCGGCACCCAACGGTTTCAACAAAGCGGCGAATTCCTCAAACAACGCCATGGCCTTCTCACTCCCGTCAAAACTGAACCCCTCGGGGGCGAAGGTTCCGCTGTCCGATTCCATCGCGATCAGGTGGTTGTTCAGGTCAGCCGCGTGCTTTTCCCGATAGGTCTTTACACCAGCCATGCCGTTCTCCTCGTTGGTCCAGAAGACAACGCGAATCGTGCGACGCGGACGGAGGTTCAGCTGCTTCAGAATGCGAACGGCCTGCCACGAGGCAAAGCAGCCGCCACCGTCGTCCATCGCGCCGGTCCCGACATCCCAGGAATCGATGTGACCGCTGAGCAGCACGATCTGTTCGGGATACTCTGTACCGACCAGCTCGGCGACGACATTTCGTGACTGGCCATCGGGCAACGTCTGCGCCTCCATCTTCAACTCGATCTCTATCGCATCACCGCGTTCCTGAAAGCGCTGGAGCATTTCGGCATCTTCAATCGAGATCGCAGCGTGTGGGATCTTGGGAACCGCTGAATCGTAGTCCATCATGCCAGTGTGCGGTGTCTGCATGGAGAACGGCGCGACCGACCGTATCAGACTCGCGACGGCACCGACCTTCGCGGCCTCGATTGCGCCCTTCACCCGGAACACGACCGTGCTGCCGTAATCAACAAAAGGGGCGTTGAAAACGATGATCCTGCCCTTCGCATCGGCAGCTTTCTCCCGTAACTCTTCGAAAGACGTCACGACCAGTGCCCGGGCGCGGATTCCTCCTTTGGGAGTCCCGACACTGCCGCCCAGCCCCAGCAGGTGCAGTTCACAAGGACGCGGCGAAATGACCCGGGCGGTTTCATTCCCACGCACCCAGCGAGGCACCGTGACCGGTTCGCCGCGAACATTTTCGAATCCGTCTTCCACCAACTTTGCCAGGCACCAGTCGATGGCCTTCTCCAGATTCTGCGACCCGCTGAACCGCGACCCGAACGTGTCACACATCTCGGCCAGGCGTTCGAAGGCGACGTTGTCCGAGGGACCGAGTCCAATGATCCGCCGGGCTGCTGTTTCGTATTGAACGTCCAGTGGTTTGCGTTCGGCTGCGCGGCTGTCCATGGCCAAGAACGCAAGGGAGAGCAACACCGGCAGGCGCAATGGAAAAGTCATGGTGCAGAGGTTAGCGAAGAATCTATTTCCGACAAAGCTTTTCCGAATCACAGGACCGCCAACGGGTGCATGACAGAATTCTTCATCGATGGCCAACGAAGATTACGCTCACTCCATCGGATGGAGATACTGCGGCAGTCCTCTGCCGCCTTCGGATCTGACAATGCGATTCAAAGCGCCAGAGGGATGCGCACCCCACGACCTTGGAGCGTGTCTGAAAAGCAGGGGCCGCCGGGAGAAGGTCCACTTCTTCAACTGCCAAACCGGGCGATTTCCAGAGCATTTGGAGCCTCATCACCTCGGCGCTTACCTCGCGATCGAGCTCCGGTCACGACACCAGACGGTGTATCACGGCCCCGGCCACGTTGGTCAATCGCTCGTTTCGGCCACCGTGCAAATGCGTCAACCTGAGATGGTCCAATCCCATCAGATGCAGAATCGTGGCGTGGATGTCGTTGACATGAGCGCGATCTTCGACCGCATGCAATCCAATCTCATCCGTCGCACCATGGATCGCGCCGGGTTGAATCCCGCCGCCGGCAAACCACATCGTAAATCCAGTCGCATTGTGATCCCGGCCACGGCTTCCATTCTGGCTGACGGGCGTCCTTCCAAACTCTCCACCCCACACGACCAGGGTGTCGTCCAACAATCCGCGTCGCTTCAAATCCGTCAGCAACGCCGAGACCGGACGATCCGTGGCACCGCACATTTTTTCGTGATTCGCATTCACATCGTCGTGCGCGTCCCATTGCCAGGCCACCGGTCCTCCCCCCGAGTACAATTGGACAAATCGAACGCCGCGCTCCGCCAATCGTCGCGCGATCAGGCACCGTGTGCCGAATTCGGCCGTAACGGGATTATCCAGCCCGTAAAGCGCCCGTGTCTCCGCCGATTCCCGCTTCAAATCCACCGCTTCCGGAGCCTCCGCCTGCATTCGGAATGCCAATTCATAGCTCGCAATTCGAGCTTCCAACTCCGTGTCACCGGCGCTCGCCTGACGTCGGTTCAAGCGCTGCGCATAATCCAGGATCCGGCGCTGCCGGGAGCGATCCATTGCCGGATCGTCAGACGTAAGATTGATGATGGGACTTGATCCCGGACGAAAGAGAGTGCCCTGGTACGATGCTGGCAAGAATCCGGAACTCCAGCACGGAGCGCCGCCTTCGGGCGTGCCCTGTGGTTGGGCCACAGAGGATAATGAACGTTGCGCTTGCGGTGCAGATAAATCGAACGTCGTCCGTGTTCCCAGATATTTGCATCGACCGGCCAGAGATCGACTACTTCCGCCTCTGTGAAAATCAGTTCGCTCACCTCGGGTTCCAGAGGCGGCCGAACCCCGGGCCCGCCCGCCATCCCATTCATCAGTCCCGAAACCATCAGCGTCGCATCCCGAAGGCCTTCGGCCTCCATCCGTCGGCGATTCATCCGCCAGAGCAGGCGGTTTTCCGGATCCTTCGTCAACCCGTTTGAAGCAACGTCTCGCGAACTCCTCTGATAAGTTTCCGAAGTGACCATCAGACGGTGCATCGTTTTCAGCCGCCAGCCACTGCGGATCAGTTCCGAGGCCAGCCAGTCGAGCAACGCCGAATTCACCGGTCGTTCGCCACGAACACCGAAATCCGAGGGGGTCGCCACCAGGCCGCTGCCAAAATGATGCTGCCACAACCGATTTACGATCACGCGCGCGGTCAAAGGATTTGCGGGGTCCGTCAGCCAATTGGCCAACTCCAGCCGCCGACCGGAGTGATGTTCATCAAGCGCAGGATCGGACTGGAAGGAGGTTTCCCCGCAGCCCATTGCCCGGGCGAGGATCACCGGCGGTCCTGGCTGAACCGCATCCCCTTTTTGCTTCACATCGCCCCGGCGCAGCACATGAGTCTCCGGCAATTTGGGCTCCCGTTCGGTCATCGCCATGGCATGAGCGGGAGGCCTCGGGAATTGCAGTTCCAATTCATGAATCTGCCGCTTCAATCCCTCCCGAGTCTCATGATCCTCGGGATTCGCAGCGACTACCTCCGCGATTTCTTCCCAAGTGACCTTCAATGCCGTGTTTGTGCCTTCAAAAAGACGCTCCTCTTCCGGGGTTCGTTCTTCCTTCGGCTTGGCACGCACCGCGCGTTCTGGTTCGGTCAACCCCGCTTCCTTCTGCTCGCGCAACCGATTTCGATACGGCTCCTCCAACGCCGACTTGCTTGCCGCGATCGGTTTGATCAACGCCTGAATCCGGGCCGTTTCACGATCTGCCGCCTCTTTCTCCCCATCGCTGCATATCGGAATCTCGGTCAGTTCCGCTCCGGCAAAGCACGCTTGCAGCCGGTAAAAATCCTCCGTTGGAAACGGATCGAATTTGTGGTCGTGGCACCGCGCACACCCCAGGGTCAACCCCATAAAAACCGATCCGACGGTGCCCGCGACACTCACCAGCTCGTTCTGCCGCCGTTCTTCGGGATCGATGTTCCCACCCACCACTTCACGCGGACCGCTTCGTCCGAACCCGGAGGCGATCAACGCCTCCACATTGCCGGGCGACACTTCGTCCCCGGCAATTTGCAAGCGCACAAAGGCATCATACGGCAGGTCCTCGTTCAACGCCCGAATCACCCAATCCCGATAACGCCAGGCGTCCGGACGATCCGCGTCGAGCTCGAATCCGTTGGAATCCGCATAGTGCGCCAGGTCCAGCCAGTGCTGTGCCCAGCGCTCGCCGTACGCGGAAGACGCGAGCAACCGGTCCACGACACGCTGATAGGCCAGGGTCGAATCGTCGTTCAGAAATTCCCGAACGGCTTTCACGGTCGGTGGCAGACCGGTCAAATCGTAGGTCACACGCCGCAGCAACTCGACCCTGGAAGCCCGCCCGACCGGCGCGATCCCCATCTCCCGAAGCGACGCATCCATGAACGCATCGATTGGGTTTGATCCCGCGGCATCGGACTCGGGCGTGGGTGGGCGCACGACACCCAGTGGCTTGAATGCCCAGTGATTGGTATTCGCGGACGCAGGCAACTCACGGACGGCGTCGCCATAAACCGTTCCCAACGCCAGTCCCAGAACGCTCAAGCAGGTCAGAACTCCGCATAGAGCGTGTCTGAGAATTCCGGATCCGAAGCAGAATCCGAGGTTGCAGGGTTCCATCCTCCCTGGAATGCCCCGCATTCGCTTACCGGAGAAGTGGGCCTTCGTCCATCGGCTCATGCGTTTCAGAGGGACTCCGAGGATTTGTCGAGATCGAATCACGCTTCTAAATCGGTGACAAAGTGACAGTGGTTTGCTTTTTCAGCGATTGCGTCGACGTTAGCCCCCCGGAAATCTTGCCTCAAGGATAATCCCGAGAGAAAAATACTCCCGGCGTCATTCGAGTTTTCTAAAAACTCGAATCCCATGGTAGGTGACGAGGCTCCAAATGCTCTGGAAATTGCCCGGTTTGGCAGTTGAAGAAGTGAGCCTTCTTACGTCGGCTCCTACTTTTCAGACACCCTCTGAAGCTGTTCTGTTGCTAAGGGACCAGCATCCAGACGACGGCAGTCCCGACCGCGGCTCCCGTGTGCCTCCCTTTGTGAAGGTCGTTGATGACGGAAATCAGACCCTGGTGAATCTCCGTCACTTGATACGCGCCAGTCTCGCGGTTAACAAAAACATCAGCCGAGAATCCGGGGCCTTTGAACGCACGCCGGCACGTAGCGCCGATTGGCAATCGGCTGTTTCGCAGGTTGGCAACCTGCGGCACGGCGGACTACCAGTCCGCGCTACATCAAACCAACGG
>CALBIE010000067.1 GCA_937893495.1 uncultured Verrucomicrobiales bacterium
GTTCTCATTTCACCAGGCATTCACTGTACAATTGATATTATTTACGCCGAGATTCATTCAGTGCCAATTCCAACGGCGATAATTCAGGTGTGGTTGCTTTCATCATTGGCGTTCTGCTCAATACAACAATATTGTAACATCACTCGCCAGCACCGCGCTCGCGACCTGCGCCCACGCAGCTGCCTCCACGGTGTCACCGACCGCATCCGTGGCCAGCAAAGCGCGGGCATCGTCCGGCGTCGCCTGATATCGCGCGCGCATCGCCGCCAGCAGTTGCGTGCAGGCCTTCCGCTCAACAGCGTTCGGTTCTCGACAGGCCAAAAGGGTGAACAACAGATTCATTCGCCGCCCGTCAGTTTTCTCCGTGAGCAATCGCTGCGCGAGAGTACGCGCCATTTCCAATCGTTGGGTCTCGTTAAACATCGCCAGTGACTGAACCGGGGTATTGCTTCGCGAACGACGGACGCAACTTGCCTCGCGGCTGGGCGCGTCGAACAACGTCATCATCGGATGCGGGCTCGTGCGTTTCCAATAGACGTACAGGCTCCGACGATAAACTTGTCGGCCCTTGTCCGCTTCGTACTGCACCGTATTGCTCCCCGGATGAGTCAACGCACGCCACATGCCCGCAGGCTGATAGGGCTTCACCCCTTCTCCACCGATGTGGGGATCCAACAAGCCACTCGCCCAGAGTCCGATGTCGCGCAGCACTTCGGCATCGAGACGATACCGCGGCCCCCGCGCAAACAGACGGTTTTCCGGGTCTTCAATGCCTTTTCGCCAGGCAGAATCCTGACGAAATGTTCGACTGCTTAACATCAGGCGAATCATGTGCTTCAAGTTCCAGCCGCTCTCCTGCAGTTCGACGGCGAGCCAGTTGAGCAACTCGGGATGTGTCGGTTGTTCACCCTGCAACCCAAAATCTTCTGGAGTGCGTACGAGGCCATATCCAAATACGCGCTGCCAGACACGGTTGATTAATACGCGCGCCACCAGCGGATGTTCCCGCGAGGTCAGCCATTGTGCCAGACCAAGCCGGTTTCGCGGGGCATCTTCAGGAAACGCGCCCACCACATTGAGAATACCCGGCTCCAGCGGATCTCCTGTTGGTAAATCATATTCACCTCGCTTGAGCAGTCTTGTCTCGCGCGGTTTATCCAAATCTCTGGCGATAAGCGTTGTCGTAAATCCTCCTTCCAAAGCTGTTAATCGAAGTGCCAATGGGTGCGCCGCCCGTTCCAATTCACGATTCCCGGGCGGTCCCTTTGAATCGGCCAGCATTTGAAGCCGATCAGACTCACTACATTTCTCCCAGTTTTTGCTCTCAGCCAATTGTTTCCACGCGTTGATTAATTGAATCTCAATTGGAATTTTGTCCGGCGAACCGATGAGCTTCAATCGAAGTTGATGCTTACCCGGTGTCAACGCCACCGGAAAGCTTCGCTTTGCTTCGGAAATAGCAGCACCGTCCATTTCAACTTGATAGCCAGGGTTACTGGCGAAGCTGAACCATAAGGTCTGGTAGATGGGAGTTGTTACATCAAATGAAAGCCAACTCGCTTGATTTGCCTTCGGAAGCTTTTCACCAATCTTCCCAGGCAAACCATTGACAGCCTTCCAATCTTTCTCGGACGGCATCTTCGCATCAATAGCGACGGCCTTGCTCAATTTCCATTCGCTCGTTTCCCATCCGGTTGTCAATTCCGCGTGCGCGACGAACATCTCACGATGTTTCGGCGAAAACTCTTTCAGCAGGTTTGCGCGGGTCGCCTTCATTTGCTCCCATTCCCGCCAGGCCTCCGTATCCGGCGGGACACTTGCGACCGGCCCGTAAAGGTACGCATTCCCGTCCAGCGCACTCTCGGCAGTGCTGTTGAAGAACGCCATCAACCGGTAATACTCCGTTTGTGGAATGGGATCATACTTGTGCGTATGGCACCGCGCGCAAGTCAACGACATCCCCAGCAGAGCTGTGCCGAGTGTCTCGACCCGGTCGAAATTATTCTTCACCTGAAATTCCGCCGCAATGGCTCCACCTTCGCCGGTAGTCGGGTTCATTCGCACGAACCCGGTGGCAACGAGTTGTTCAAGCGTCGGCTCCGGCAACAAATCGCCGGCCAATTGCCACGTGATGAATTTGTCCAGCGGAAGGTTTTCGTTGAACGCCCGGACGACCCAATCCCGATACGGATAAATTCCGCGCCGATTGTCCAGGTGCAATCCATGCGTGTCGCCGTAACGAACTGCGTCAAGCCAATAACGCGCCTGGTGCTCACCGAATCCGGAACTGGCCAGTAGTTCATCGACAAATCGCGAATCCGCACCCTTTCGTTGGTCGGCAAGGAATCGTCGAAGGTGCTCCGGTTCAGGTGGTAATCCGGTCAAAACCAGAGCAACGCGCCGCGCCAGCGTTGCTCGATTCGCTTCGGGCGCGAAATCAATTCCGTTTTCCTTCAATTTCTCAGCGACAAACGAATCGATGGTTCGCGCCTTTTCACGGGTCGGCGACACGAACGCCCAATGAGTAGTGTATTGACCGCCCTGCAGGACCCAACGCCGAAGCAGTTCGCGTTCGGTTTCGGTCAATTGCCTTTCCGCGTCCGCCGGCGGCATCGGATCGTCCTTGTCGAAGATGCGCTTGATCAGCGCGCTCTTCGCCGGGGAATCGGGATTGATCGCGCGATAGCCGCCGCGGTCGGCGGTGGCGCTGTCATGAGAGTCGAGCCGGAGCTGGTTTTGCTTCTTCGTATCCGGCCCGTGGCAGACAAAGCACTTGTCCGAAAGAATGGGCAGGATTTCCCGGGCAAAGTTGACAAGCGTTTCTGCGGCGGCGGCCGGGAGCGCCACGAGCACGGCGGACAGCGCCAGAATTCGAGAATGGGTCAGCATCGGTTGAGGCACTATTTGAATCATCTACCGCCATTCGGCGCAACGATTTGATTTTGAAGTCTGTCAAATCAGGCCGATCCGGATTGATCAGGTGCGTTCGGTCGAAGCCCAGGAGCGCGGACTTCAGTCCGCAGAAGCGGCCACTTGCAGACCGTGGACACGCGCTCACTCCGGGTGCCCGAACCTGACACCATTCCGTGTGTCAGGAACACCGATTCAAAACAACGTAAGCCCGTTGATATAGCAGCGTTCCTGCTGAACCCGAATTCTGAAGTTTGGGGAGCACACCCGCCTCGGGTGTAGCTGGCCGCGCCTCGCGGCCAGCATCTTGCGAGCGCGACTATCACGAACGTTCGGTTCATTTCTGTGCGACCAGGTTTTCCGCGAGGGCGCGGAAAACTGCGCCCGAGGCGGGCGCGCTCCCCGTTCCATTTCGGACTTCGCCTGAACACAGCCTTCTTCGATGCAAAGGGGTGCATTCGGGCGGAGCCCCAGAGCGCGTTTACGCCGTAGAAACGTCCACTTGCAACCATCGTCACCGACGTACGGAAGGTTTCTGCACTGCAACGCCTCTGCGGACTGAAGTCCGCGCTCCCACGGCCGGGCTCCGCCCAAATGCGCCCGATGCAAAGTCGGAAGGTTCCTTTCTGTTTATACTTCTTGTTGTATCCTTTATCGCGAATGAACTGCCAGTTCAGCAAAATGGAAATTCCGGATCCCACCCCGCAATGAGAAAGCGCTCGCGCGTCCGGGTGGGTGGCACTATATCTTGCCCATGCACGATTTCCGCCTCCTGATCGCAGCCGCTATCCTGATGACTTTCGGAATAAATCCAGACGAGCTTGGTGCGGCGGAAAAGGAATCAAAGTGGATTCAACTGTTCAACGGCAAAGACTTAACCGGATGGACGCCGAAAATCCTTTTTGAGGAATTTGGAAAGGATTCGCGCAAGACGTTCCGGGTCGCGAACGGTGCGATTCAGGTGAACTACGAGAACTATGACGAGTTCAAGGAGACGTTCGGGCACCTATTCTACCAGACACCGTTTTCTCACTACCGCCTGCGCGTTGAATACCGGTTCACGGGCGACCAGTTGAAGGGCGGCCCGGGATGGGCGTTCCGCAACAGCGGAGTCATGTTGCACGGGCAGGATCCGAAAACGATGACGAAGGATCAGAGTTTTCCGAACTCCATCGAAGGTCAACTGCTTGGCGGCGATGGAAAGAAGCCGCGAACGACGATGAATCTCTGCACGCCGGGAACAGATGTCGAAATGAACGGCAAGCTGCTGAAGCGCCACTGCATCGACTCGAAATCGAAGACCTACCACGGCGACCAATGGGTGACCGTGGAGTTCGAGGTGCGCGGCAGCAAATCAATCAAACACCTCATCGACGGCGAGGTGGTTTTGGAATACACGAAGCCGCAGCTCGACGACGGCACGTTGATCAAAGGTGGGACGATTTCACTGCAGAGCGAGAGTCACCCGTGTGAATTCAGAAAGGTCGAGTTATTGCCGCTGGACTTGGGGGAGTGA
>CALBIE010000068.1 GCA_937893495.1 uncultured Verrucomicrobiales bacterium
GCCACCCTCCTTCCCCTCGCACCCTCACCCGTTCCGCCAAATTGAGAATTGCTGCGCAAGGAATAGCCTTGAGGACAATAGGGCGGAAAAGCTACGTTCCGCCCATGAGATGAATGGGACCAAGCCGATTTAACGCCCCGGCTTCACCATCGAGGAGATTTTCAACCTCACGAAAATTGACCGCTGGTTTCTCGTGCAGGTCAAAGAAATCGTGGATTTTGAGGAAGAATTGGCGGGGACGAAAAATTAATATGGAAGCCTATCGAACTAATCAAGTTTTCGTTCCTGGTGGAATGCCGACGTTAACTTACGTGCCAAGGTCGGATCGAAACCTGGAAGAACAACTCGGGGCTGCGAACGACAATCTGTGCAAACTCGTTACGGTCACCGGTTCAACGAAATCTGGCAAGACGGTCCTCACCAATAGAGTATTTCCAAGAACAAGTTCAGTCTGGATTGATGGTGGCACGGTAAAGAACGAGGACGATCTTTGGAACTTCATTCTCGAGCAGATTGGAGGTTACAGTGAAAGCTCTGCTTCGAATGATTCTGAAACAACAGCGAGCTTCACAGGCGAAATAGGGGCAGGCGGACAGCTTCCGCTGATTTTCAAAGCGGAGACGAAGGTTGGGACGGGGCTCGAAAAGAAGCGAGGTTATGGCACGGAAAAGAGATTAGCGCTTAACCCGCGGGCGGCTGCGATTTCGCAGTTAAGAGCAACGAAAAGGCCGCTTGTAATCGATGATTTCCATTACCTCGATCGTGAATTCCAAGGCAATGTGATCCGCGCTCTCAAGCCCTTGATTTTTGACGGATTACCAGTGGTCCTGATTGCAATCCCTCATCGCAGGTTCGACACGATCAAAGTTGAGCGCGAGATCACGGGCCGCCTTCAACCGATTGGAATCCCTTCGTGGAGCTTCGAGGAGTTGCTCCAAATTCCAGAAGATGGTTTTCCTTTGTTGAACATTTCCGTGTCGGGGAATGTGGTGCGCCGAATGGCCGAGGAGGCCTACGAAAGCCCGCATCTGATGCAGGAATTCTGTCGAGTGATTGCGGTCGACCAAGGAATCAAAGAAACATCCAGATCGCCTGTGGTGATCTCCCAGATTGACGATGACCTCTTTCGGCGGGTTGCGGAGCAGACCGGCAAGGTGATCTTCGACAAACTCGCTAAAGGCCCAACGCAGCGGAGCGACCGTATTCCGCGAAAGCTGAAGGACGGGCGGGTCGTTGACATATACAAGGTGGTTCTACTTGGCCTCGCGAAACTGTCGCCAGGTCTTCAAACCGTCGAATACGAACAATTGCGTGGTGCAATTCGAGACATTCTTGAAGATCAAATTCCAGCTGCTCACGAAGTGACGCGTGTAGTTGAAAAGATGGCGGAGATTGCTTCAAGCGACGAAGCCTCAACACCAGTCCTCGACTGGGATAAAGGTGATAGGAAACTGCACATAACCGACCCGTTTTTCGCCTTTTTCTTAAAGTGGGGGATTACGATCTAAATCGAAGCTTCCCGCGTCGGCCGTTTTCCCTCCGCGCTCCGTCCGCGAATCCCAACGGGATGGACTCACGCGCTCCCGCTCAATCGGGCTCTCGGCCTTTGCCGCTGACAAATCCTTTTCGCCACTTCCCAAGTGGCTCAAGTCAAATCCATCAACCCAGCGGTTGTCCCGAAAGGGTTCGGAACTACCTTGGGGACGGCAAGCCATGGTGCATCGGCACGGAAGTCTATGGCGACCGCGACGTCATCAGCCGCAAATTGAGCATGCCCAACGCCGAACGCATTTTCTTCATCCGTCGTGCCGGTGGTCGGCGCTCCAGTTCCAGTTGGAATTTGGGCATTGAGATTTCGATGGTCATTGCCGATTGCGTCATTGGGAATTGGACAACGGTCATTCCGCACGACCGGTGAGTTGAATGAGCATCAACGCGCCAGCGAGGATTCCGCAGCCGCCGCAGATGAGCCACCAGAGATTGGGTAGCGCGGCGTAGAGGTTGAGCCCGGCGGCGGGTCCAATCAGGAGTGCGGTGGCCCACGTCAATCCGAACATTCCCATGTAGCGCCCGCGATATTTCTCGGGCGCAATGGTGGCCAGATGCGCCGCGCACATCGGCATCGCGATGATTTCGCCGAGCGTGAAGACGACGATTACGGTGATGAGTCCCGCAACGGTTTGCGCCCACATCGCGAGCATCAACCCGACACCGCAAAGGGAGTAGCCGAGCGCGATGACCTTGCGCGGATGAAACCGCCGGGTGATGGATGTCAACGGAAGTTCCACACATACGACGAGCAATCCGTTGAGGGAATTGAGCAGCCCGTAGATCCAGAGGTCGAAGCCACGATCCGTCACCAACAGGCTGAAGGTTGAATTCAACTGGTTGAAGCAGATTGCCACGAGCAGGTTGGCGGCGGCGAATAGCAGAAAAGCGGTGTTGGTAAACGCTTCTTTCCAGATACCGTGCCAGGCTTTGGTCGTCTTCGAGGATCGGTTGCCGTGGGGCAGTGCATAGAGGGCGATGATGCCATAGATCAGCGAGGTGGCCGCGTCGGCGTAGAAGAGAAAACTCCACGAATATTTTGCGAGCAGGCCGGCCATGGCGGGACCGAAGGCCCATCCGGCGTTCAGCGCCGTTCGATTCGCGGCATAGGCGGTGATGCGGTGTTCTACGGGAACGATGTCCGCGATGAGGGCGTTGACGGCGGGTCGATAGATTTCGCCGGTCAGGCCGGTGAGAAAGGTGAGGATGATAATTTCGTTCAGCGTTTGTGCGTGGGGCAGAAAGCACATGGCGACCGCAGTGGTGAACATCGATATCACGATGGTGTGCTTACGGCCGATGGAATCTGCGAGATGACCGCCGATGAGAGTGGCAAACAGATGGCCGACTCCATAGGCAACGAGTGCCGTCGCGGCGTCAGCTATGGTGTAGCCGTGGCGGGTCAGGTACAGCGTCAGGAAAGGCACCACCAGCATACCGCAGCGGTTGATGAACGTGCCCACAAAAATGAACCACGCGGCCCGGGGAAGGGCCTTGAGACTGGTCAAAAAATTGTGGTTGTGTGGTTCCATCAATGCGAAAAACCCCACTCACTTTCGGGCGAGCGGGGTTTTGAAACGAAGTTTATTTTCTCAGTTCATCCTCTGCTCGCGAGTCTTCGGGTTTGGCGACGATAGACAATGGCCATGCCACGACCCAGCACCGGCTGCATTCCCATGCCCGGTCGTTTCAGATGCTGATTGTCGGCACTGACGTTTATCACAGTGAAATTTTTCTGGTGATTGGGTGGGGTGTCAACGAAAAGGTTGGGTGACGAAGTGGAACGGGGCGCACTCGGGCGGAGCCCCGGCGCGCGGCGTTTACGCCGCAGAAACGTCCGCCTGCAACCGTTGGCACCGGCATACGAAAGATTTCTGCACTGCACCGGCTCTGCGGACTGAAGTCCGCGTTCCCGTGGCTGGTCTTCGCTCGAATGTGCCGGGTGGAGCAAGGGCATTCCCGCTACGGGAAGATGCCGAGATCCAAATAGGTTCGGGCAACGCGCTGGATGGCGTAGGAGAAAGCCGCTGTTCGCAGGTCGGGCAGATGGTGGTTCTTCCACTCCCGATGAATGTTCCGGTAAGCGATCGACATGGTCTGGTCGAGCGCATGCACGACGATGTCGAGTTCGGAGGGTCCCTGAACGATCATCTGCTTCTGGTCCGTTGTGAAACTCTTGCCGGTCAATTCCTCCATGGCTGAGAGCAGGCGGAAGTTTGAGTCCTCCGCGTAACGATTCACCATCCGATCAAAGCTGACGTGGGAAAGATTCTTGATCCATTCGAAGTAGGAAACGGTCACGCCACCGGCATTGAGATAAACGTCCGGTATGATGAACTTGCCCTTCTTGAGCAGGATTTCTTCGGCCTCGAAATCCACTGGCCCATTGGCCGCTTCCGCGATGATGGGAGCCTGAATCCGGTCGGCATTCTCGGCGGTAATCTGGTTTTCCAACGCGGCGGGGATCAGGATATCGCACTCGAATTCGAGCAGTTCCTTTGAGTTCGGGACGTTCTCGGCTCCAGGATAATTTAGAATCGATCCGGACCCTTGACGATGTTGAAAGACGGATACGACATCAAGACCATCGGGATTGTAAATGCCGCCTTCCTGCTCGGCGATGCCAACGATGATGGCTCGCCCGCGTTCCTGAATAAACTTGGCGGCGTGATATCCGACGTTTCCCAATCCCTGCACGATGACGCGCTTGTCCTTGATTCCCGTGCTGAGTTTGAGCTTCTTCATGTCCTCGGCCTGATCGAGGGCCTCGCTGATGCCGAAGTAAACGCCGAGTCCAGTAGCCTCTTTGCGCCCGGGAATGCCGTGGAGCGAGAGCGGTTTACCCGTGACGCAGGCGTAGGTGTGGAGCTGGCCGGGGTTCAACGCTTTATACGTGTCGGCAATCCACCCCATTTCGCGTTCGCCGGTGCCGTAATCGGGCGCGGGCACATCGACGGCGGGACCAATGAAATTCTTTTTGTTCAGTTCCGTCGTGTAACGACGCGTGACGCGTTCGAGGAAGCGGGTAGAGCATTCGCGCGGGTCAACGCGTACGGCGCCCTTCGCACCTCCGAACGGAACGCCGACAATGGCGCATTTATAGGTCATCAACGCTGCCAGCGCGATGACTTCGTCCTGCGTGACAAACGGGCTGTAGCGAATACCGCCCT
>CALBIE010000069.1 GCA_937893495.1 uncultured Verrucomicrobiales bacterium
CGTGCTGCGGCTGGTGCTTCGCACACAGCCGCGCTCCGGCCCATTTGCAATCGGGAGCAGTGCCAAGATGCGCCCGCCATGCCCCCGCCATCGAGCGCTTGCTATTACCTCCGTTTCCACGACTATACGGTCACGTCAATGGAACAACGGTACGCTTGATTAAACGCGACCCATGAGAATACTCGTCCTGAACAATCTCTACGCGCCACACATTCTCGAACCCGATCATCTGCGCGTCGCGACCATTTGCGATGCGCTGGAGCAACGTGGCCACGAAATTCATGTGCTTACGTCGCATCACGGAATCTACAAAACCTACAGCGATGGCAAAGTGGATCGAATGCTGCGATTGAACGGCGTCTTCGATCATCCGCCCATCAAAAAGGCCGGCGAACTAAAGCCGTTGGAGGAGGCAAACAATCAGGCCCTCAACAACGCCATCGAACAATTTCAACCGGAAATCATTTACATAGGAAGTCTGCAGGGAATTGGCAAATCACTGATGCTGCACGTCATCAATACGGGTTTGCCCCACGTTTTCGATGTCGCCGACACGTGGATTGCCGACGAACTCTGCTCGGACCCGTGGCTGGTTTATTGGAACGGCAAGGAAGTGCCATTTGCGCAGAAACTGACCCGGAGCGGTTCGGCTTTGTTCGGCAAAAGAAAGAAGGCGGATGAACTCACGCCCACCGGAATCTATGAGAATGGTAAGCGAGTCAAAGGACTCTTCGACAGCGGCGTGGACCTGGCCAATTACCGCTCCAATGCTCGACACGCGTTTAAGTTCTCGCGGCTCTTTTTTTGCAGCCAACCGTTGCAAAACGCGATTGTCCACGAAGGGTTCAACGTCGGCCATGGCGAATTCATCCAACCGGGGGTCTCCGCCCATGCCTTTCACGGGGACGTCAAGCTGGCTGATTCGCCGACGAAGAAGTTTCTCGCCACTCCAAAAATGAATAACGACAGCGGTACCAACACTGCACTCAAGGCGCTGACGATTCTTCGTTCCCAGGGGATACAATGTTCACTCACTCTTTGTGGCGTGGGTGATTCCGATTACGAGGCTCGCATCAAGAACGTCGCGCTGACCGAAAAACTGCCAGTCAAGTTTCGCAAACTGGGCGATCCCGCCAAGGAATTGCCCGACATCTATCGGGCACACGACGCTTTTCTCTACACGTCCGAAGTAGAGGAAGGATGGGTCGCGGCACCTTTACAGGCAATGGCTTGCGGATTGCCCGCCATCGTGAGCGATGTGCTGGCGGCGAATGATTTTTACCGTTCCCGCCACAACTGCCTGGTGTTTGCCGCGCAGGATGCCGGCCTGCTGGCGGGACGCATGCAGGATCTGATTCAAGACGATGCCGCCCGCTGCCAATTAGCGGCAACGGGACAAATGGAAGTCTTTGCAATCTACGACGAGGTTCGAATGATTGATCGCATAGAACGATATCTTCAACGGACACTGGAATACTGGGAAGACTACCGAAACGGGGCCGTGGACGAGCAGGAATGACAGTTTCCAGTCTCCGGGCGTAAAACCAGTTGAAATCTCCGCCACCCATCAGGCAAAGTCTCCGGGCTATGGAAAATGTGATCAGCGGCCCGGTGTATGTGGTGCAGGACAATATTGATACGGATCAAATCATTCCGGCGGAATTCCTGAACCTCATCCCGACGATTCCCGAGGAATACGAAAAACTCGGCAGCTTCGCACTTTGGGGCCTGCCCGAATCGCTTTACGCAACGCGTTACGTCGAGGACGGCGAATTGGACAGCAAATATCCGATCGTCATCGGCGGCAGGAATTTCGGCTGCGGTAGTTCACGCGAACACGCCCCCATCGCGCTCGGTTCGGCCAATTGCAAAGTCGTGCTGGCCGAAGGTTTCGCCCGCATTTTCTTCCGCAATTGCGTGGCCACTGGCGAGGTCTATCCCTGCGAAATCACCGCGCGTCTGTGCGAAACGCTCAAGACCGGGGATGAGGCTACCGTGGACCTTGAAGCCGCCACCGTCACCATCAAGAACACGGGCGAGGTTCACCACTTCAAGCCGCTTGGCGACGTAAAACCGGTCGTGGATGCCGGCGGTATTTTCAATTACGCTCGCCAGACGGGAATGATTTCCGCCTGAAGCAGCCACCTCATTTTCAACCAAGCAAAAAGCCCTCCGAGTGGAGGGCTTTTTGCTTGAGAGACCAGTTGGTTGAAGAATCGTTTAATGCATTTCCACATCGCATGATCCGATACCACCCCGATAGTAATTGAACTGCACGTTGGGATGGTCCGCCAGTAACGACATGGGCACGGCACTATCCGCCAAACCTTTTGAAATCATGTAGGCGGTCAATCGTTGGCCAAACGGGTTATCGTGAGTGCCGGCATGCCAGATGGAGACTTTATCCGACTTCCATGTTTCGTATGGGCCGACGGTCACCGCCGCCGTGGGGACTAACGTCACATTGCCGCCGCCGGAAGTTCGCGCGTTCTGCGCAATCGTCACTGGATGTAACTCAACGACCCGAGTTTTTAATTTACGATATTCAGCCGGGCTGGGAGGCTGGTTTTTGTATTTCCCTTTGCGTCTCAGCGGGTCATTGAAAGCCCAGTGCTTGATGTCGCCCTGCCCGCCCTGCATCACGGCGCAACGAATCCCCATGTCCCAGGTCTGGCGAAACGCCGTCGTGTCAGCAGCGGGGAAATGGAGATTGGTATCCGGCATTCGCTGTTTCCGCGGGATCCGATTAAAACACATCTCCCGGTCGCATTTCTCAAATGACAATGGATGCGTCACGGGCACTTCCCTGCCATCAATCACCCATTCGTCCATACCCCAGAAATGGCCGTCACTCACGTTGAGGCCCAGTTCGTTGACCAGGCGAGCAACCAGCGGCAATTGCTCCGTTGGTCCGATCGGGCCGCAGATGCCAACGGGATTATCGGCAGTGGACTGCTTCCAGGCGTCGATGTATTCGAGCGCCTCAGCGAGATAGAAATCTTCCAATGTGTCGTACATCACGACCCGGAATCCCGGTCGTGACAGCTTTTCCATCTGCCTGGACGTCAGGCGAGCGGCGGCTTCGATGATTTCCGTGTCAACGGTGGTATAATCCCACCAATCAGGTGCGAGAGCGGATAACTTACGTGGCATGGGTGAGATCTAACCGACCACTGGAATACAGCGGAAGCAAAATCTGCCTCGGGGTCCGGCATTGCGACAAACTTCCATCCAAATCAACTTTCGTCTTTGAACCTCCGGAACCAGTTGGCATAACTTCTCCCGATGCACGAATTCGGCTATCGAGGGAACAACTTGTTTTGTGAGGATTTATCGATCCAGTCGCTGATCAAAAAGCACGGGACACCCCTTTACGTTTATTCCCAATCAACCCTGGAGCACCACTTCAACCGGCTCGACGACGCGTTGAAACCCGTTGATCACTTGATTTGCTACGCCATGAAGGCGAATTCAAATCTCGCCGTCATGCGCAC
>CALBIE010000070.1 GCA_937893495.1 uncultured Verrucomicrobiales bacterium
GCTGTACCATCATATCTTTTTTGGTGCCCAGTCCGATGAACCGGATCCATTGCTGTTGTGCGGCAATCCAGCGCGAGTAAAGGCGGCGCTCGAACTCCTTGAACTGACCTTATTTGGCCCACCCGTGCCGGAAATGGTCGAGTGGGGCATGCCCGAGGAACAGGCTGAAGCATTGTCGCGCGAAACGCGCTGGTTCCACCTCAAGGACAAATCCGGCAAACCGTATCCGCTGGACAAACTCGTCACCTCGAAATCATTCGACGATGAGCCCATTGACGTTGGCTGGATCCAAATCAAGCGGATCAGAACCAACGTTTTCGAACTTTCCGCCGATGGCGAACGGAAGGTAATTGACTTGAACCTTGAGGACGAGCAAGGCCCTCCCTATCCGGTTAACGTGGACCTGACTCCGACTACACTCGTCAAGCTGGGCATCGAAGTTCTGGGTGGCTCCACCGGGTTCAGCACGACCCAGGCCTCCAGCGGCCTGGCCCTTTGCTATAACGGCAACTACATGCTGATCGATGCCATTCCATTCCTCAATTACCATCTTCGTGCTCGGGGAATCGCCCGTAATCAGATCAACTCAATCTTTCTCAGCCACATTCACGATGATCACTGCAATCTGATCTCGTTGCTGCAATACAACCGCCGTATTCGGGTACTCACCACGGAAATCATCTACCGGATGATGCTCCGAAAACTGGCGTTGACCCTCGACCGATCGGAAGCAAGCCTGGCCGATTATTTTATCTTTCAGGAACTGGTTCCCGGCAAGGAAACCAATTTCTTCGGACTGCGCATCAACGCCTTTTGGTCGAGTCATTCAATTCCGACGATCGGGGCGTTTTTCGAAACGACTCATTCCGGGGTCGATTATCGAATCATTTTTTCCGGAGACACTCAGGCCCTTTCCGATGTGAAGAAGATGCGGCGGACTGGCGTTGTGACGCAGGAGCGATTTCTGGAGATTTCAAAGCTTTACGAGACCCCGGCCAACCTGCTGCTCGCCGACGGCGGCGCGGGCCAGATTCACGGGGATCCAGCCGACGCATTGGAATCCCCTGCCGAACGCATCGTGTTCATGCACCTGGACCGGCTGAATGACAAATTCGACGCCCATTTTACGACCGCTTCATCGGGTAAGCGCTATCCCGTTCTGCGTGGCGAGACGGACTACAACCTTACCCGCACCATTGAATTCCTCCTGCAATACTTTCCCGGCATGCCGCCGATTTGGATTTCCAACCTCCTGGCCAACCAACATGTCCTCACCTACAATTCGGGGGATATCATCATTCGCGAAGGGGCTAAATCCGAGGGTTATGTGTACATGATTCTGACCGGTCACGCCGAGGTCATTCATCATGACGGGAAACAAAAGCATTTCCTGACCACGATGGAAGCAGGAGAACTCATCGGCGAAATGTCAGCCATTACCGGTCAAGGACGCCGAAATGCCTCGGTCATTGCGGTGAGCCCGGTAATCGTGACCGCCTTCTCGGAGAATTCGTTCCGGGAATACATTCAGTTGGAAAAACTCGAAGGCCAACTAAAGGCGATGTGGCAAAATCGCGAATTACTGCAGACATTCACGTACCTGAAGTCCCTGCAACAACCGGTCGCCCGTGAAATGAGCCGCTGCATCGCGCTAAAAAACCTTCCTCCACGGCAAGATGCGATGCCGCTTTCGAAGATTTGCAATCCGTTCGGCCTGATTATGCCGCTCGGCAAGGAACTGACCCTCAAACGCGGTGGCAAGACAGTTACTGTAGTGCCTCAGAAAACTCCGATCATGTGCAGCACAACGGATACCCTGGTGAGCGAAGCCGAGTTTCAATATCTCCTGCTCACCGCCGAAGCGGCCGCCAATCTCCGCCACGAGATCCCGGCATTTCGATTCTTCTGGGAGGAGACGCTCGGTTTGCCCATCCCATCGTGATTTCGAATGGATCGGCGCGGCAATCGTCGTTCTTCCCGGGACGAATCATGGTGTCTGTGAATCCATCAAAACCAATCCTTGCCGGCTTGGCCGCGTACATTGGCAGTCTGGCCATCGGGTTTGCCGCCGAACCCGTTTCCGTCGAACTTGCGCTGCCTTCGGCAAAAACGCACGTTATCGGCGACATTATTCCGTTGCAATGGAAGTTTCGTAATCATTCGGAGAAAACCTTAGCCTTCATGTGGGAAGGGTGTTGCCGCCTCAATGGTCGCGTCGAAATGAAACGCGAAGGTCCGCCGAAGCCCCCACCAGCCGGGGTTCGCCCAAGCCATTCCGGATACGGACCCGGCATCTACAATCCATCCTGTCTTCATTGTCGCTTGTCCCGGCAACAATCCGAAATGACCGCCGGCAATACCCCACAAGGGCCGGCGCTCGCGCACATCTTCGCCAAAGCCGTGAAACTTACGGCGGGTGAAACAGAGAATCTTCCTTCCCGGCTCGACAGTTGGGTGCTGCTCGAACAGACCGGCGACTACAAGCTCACGGGACATTACCTCGGAGTGCATCCCCGACAACAACCGCAGATGCCCAAGGGAACCCAACTCTGGACCGGCCGGGCAAATTCGCCGGTTATTGATTTGAGTCTATTGAGCGTGGAAGATTACCTGACCGAACGACCAGCCCGCACAAGCGCTCGCGGCATCGCCTTGAAACTGACCGGCCCGATCCGGATCAGGCCGTTTGAGCCGATGACTCTCCAGCTTGAATTCGCCAATCACTCGACGGAGACCCAATCAATCAATTGGCCCGGCCAATTCGATTTCTGGCTCGTGGATGACAAAGGCCGACGCCTTCCCGAAAGCCAGTACGCTCTGAGCCGATTTGGCAAACCGCTCAGCATTGCGCCGGGCAAAACAGAACCTCGAGACATCATCATCCGACACGATTTGGTTGAGGGACGGCCATTTGGCAAATATCTGGCCTTTGTCGAACTGCGCGAAACGACGAATACCATTCGCGTCCCATCGAATCCGATTCACCTGCAATGGAACATTGACCAGTCAATGACCGACAAACTGATTCGGCAGGCGGCTAATCATCCCCCCATCGGCGCACGTAATCCGCCGCTCAAACTGCTGCGGTTGCATCTAAGCGATCTGGCGAATCATTTGACAGCATTGCCGACGGATCAATTGATCGGCAAATCCGGCGAACTTCTTGCCGAATTGAAAACCGCGTCGACCCTGAAAAAACTTCAACCAACACCAGGCCGGGTCGATCTGAACATTCTCATTCCAGACACCGGTTCGCCAATGATGCAGGATATTCCCGTACAAACCGCGTTCCGCGAATCAACGCCGAGTCTCGCGGAACAAATTGCTACCGTGGTCAACCTGCGTCGTCACCTGGGCTGGTCCATCGGTATCTCAGTGCGCTTGACTCCGGACTCACCGTTGTCCGGCGTAAGACAAATCACCACGGCCATCGCATCAGTAAGTGATAAACTTGCGGCCCCTCCGGCAACGAAAGTCTTCAACTCCACGGCGACTTCATTCAGTACAATTCAATTTCGCAGCCAACCGGTCGCGGCGAACTTCGTCATTCGACTGGAGGGGACCACCGGATCATTCCGCACGAGCTACGCTGTCAAAACCGCGCCGGCAGACGCCGCCGCCAATGAACGCTATTTCCTGCCGGAATCAGTTGCCACACTGACGTTCCATCCGTCACCCGATGTAGCAGAGCTCGTCGCCCTGCTGCCGCCATCACCGGCCGTCCTCATCCTCGCGGACGAGCGACTAAACTGGAGCGACGTCCTTCGTGCCGCTGCGAGGCTGATTGACCGAGGTCTGCTGATCGATCTCAAGATTTTGTGACGCGGGATGGGGAATTCCAAGGCAAAGGCTTCCGCAGGCGCGCGCGTGCCAAATAGAATCTGAGTTCCGAAGTCGGGGAGCACACCCGCCTCGGGTTTGGCTGGCCGCGCCTCGCGGCCAGCGGCTTGCGCGCGAGACTGACACGAACGCCCGGATCGTTTCGGTGCGACCGGGTTTTCCGCGAGGGCGCGGAAAACAGCGCCCGAAGCGGGCGCGCTCCCCTTTCTATTTCGGAATTCGGGTTGAATCGCCCTTACGCCCCCGGCCGATAATCCGCCTTGCCGGGAATCTTTGTGCGGATACTTAACAGATAAGTCCCGCAGGTGACATAGAGTGTCCGCAAATCCTCTCCGCCGAAGGTGCAATTGGTTATCGTGTCCTCCGGGGTTTCACGAAATGCCAACAGCTTACCTGCCGGTGAAATCACGTGAATGCCCGGTCGCGTATCGAGTGTCTCGCTCGTCTTGCGCGTTCGATGGAGACCCGCCGCGACGTAGAGATTTCCGCGCTCGTCAATGCACATACCGTCGCCACTGCGACCGGGATAAAACTCAATCAATGGCCGCTGATTCCGGACGGACCCGTTTTCCATCAGGTCGAATACCTGGATGTTTCGCGGAAGATGGGCAAGCGGATGCGCCTCGATCAAATACAGATGGCGCTGATCTGGCGAGGTTACGATACCGTTCGGTTTGCGCGTGGCCGGATCCGAAACAATTCGCGTAATCTTTCCTGATGGATCAATGCGATAGACCGAATCGACATTGCCGGTGTCCGGACGAGTATTGCCAAAGCGCGAGGTGAAATAGATTCGTCCCTTCGCATCGCGAGTCAGATCATTGGGAGCGCCGAGGGGGGAATCATTAAACGAACTGGCCAGCACGGATATTTTCCCGGTCCGCATGTTGGTGCGCGTCACCCGCCCAGCACCGCCTTCGCACGCGAGCAGGCTGCCGTCCGGCTCAAACAGCAGGCCGTTGGCCTCGTTGCTGTTCTCGCGAAACACCGACAATTCCTTGCGGCGCGGTGACCATTTGAGGATCTTCGCCACGGGAACATTGGTGAAGTAAAGATTCCCACCACGATCCGCGGCCGGTCCTTCAGTGAAAACTTTTTTGTCATTGATGCGCGTCTCAACGCGCACGGTTTCGAGGAATTTCTCCGTTTCCAAGCCGCTATAATTTTCGCTCACACCCGCCGCCCGGACACGGAATTCGCTACCGATGGAAATCGCCAGGGCAGTCGTTGCCTGACTGCTTATCCGGAGGAATTGGCGGCGCGGCAATATTGAATGACGAACAGATTTCATTACCCGTTTCTCCCCCTTTCAGGCCGTCAACGCAATCGAATTTCACGCCGACAGTCGCAGAATCTGATCCGCCGTGCTCCGCAATGCTTTCCGATCTGAGGCATCAACGCCGAGTGGATCAAACCGATAGCGATAATGCAATCGGATCGTCGCACGAATCAATTCAGCAGGCACGGCGGGCGTGGATTGCAGACGCGTTGCCCAGCCGGTCAGAGTTTCCCCGGCATATCGCTCGTAGCCCATTTGGATGAGCTTGCGCTCGACCGCGTAGAATTCCGAATCAGCGCCCGGCCAGAAACCGCCGGCTCCATTTGCATCCGCCTTTCCGTCGGGCGTACGTCCGCGACGTTTGCGGAAAACCAATCGGCCCGCTAATACGGCAACCAGGATCAACAACGCACTCAACAGGTATTTGCGCAAATCTTCAGTGGCACCGTAATAGCGCCAACGGGCAAACCCATGCCAGAAATCCGACCAGCGATCGCGAATTGGTTCCCAGAATGACGCCCGTTCCTCTTCCAACGCAAACCAACTGGATGGTGTTGTTTCCAGCGTCCGCCAGTGACCGTTCAGCCAGTACTCCGTCCACGCGTGGGCATGCCGCTCGCGTACGATAAAGCGGTCACTTGCTCCGTCCTCTTCCTGCACAGACCAACCGACGACATAGCGGGCGGGAATGCCAGCCTCTCGAAGCAAAAGGACAGTGGCGGTAGCAAACAGCTCGCAATGCCCCGCCTTGCTCCGGGTCAGAAAAAATCCCGTCATCGTAAGTGATTTAGTATTCGCCCGCAGGACTGCAGGCAGAAAAGTGCTATACTGGAATCGGTTAGTGACAAAATAGTCAGCGATCGCCTGCACGCGATCGGATTTAGGCAACTCCTCAAGTCGAAGTCCATTCACTATCGCACGAGTCACTTTTTGCTCCTCTCTGGGAACATTGAGATCCGGCGATCCTTCATCAAAAACAAGCGGCAGCGAATCAAAGGGATCACGTTTGCCATAGATGGCGTCATACACCAGCAGACTTGGCGCGCCCGCTACCTTTTTAACGCTCAAACGGTTCGTCGCAAGGCTCGCCACAGGAAGTCGGAGAAATTCGACCGTACCCACTGGAGCAGCGAGGAGACCGCTCCCACCGGGAAGCGAAACCGCGATCTCAATCTTTTTTTGAGAGCCGTACTGCCCCAGCAGGCGCCAGCTTTGTCCATCGAGTTCGGGATGCACCTGGTCGGTGGCACTCTGCGATAACGCCCATCGGCCCCGCATGAACGTGTTGTAGGCAACGTCTTTTAACAATTCCGGAGGCTGCCCCTCGGTCTTCAGGCGCATGACAATCGTCCCGGAGCCCTTCATCCGGCCGAGGAACCCGATATCCGTGCCAATCTCACGGCGGGTCGTTCCGCGAAACCATTCGGAAATAAGGCCGGCGAACTTTGTTTCAACAACGGCCTGAAGCTGGTGCAGTTTGAGCTGCCCCCAATACCCGAGGGCGGCAATACCGAGAAACGCGATTACCCAGACTGGTTTCGAGAATCGACGGGGCCGGTTTGACCACAACGCGATTGCGACCAACAGGCAAAAGCCGAAATAGAATCCTCCGGGCTGGTAATTCGTCAAGCTGGAGGAAAGCAGGCAGATCGCAAAATACGGATACGCCACATTGCAACCGGGCGTTGGCAACTGCGGTTTCCCTTCGCGTTTTAACTGCCGCCGAATCAGCAACGAAAAAGTGGACCAGGGCAGAATCTCCCGCGCGCCATAGGCCTGCACAACCACAATCGGGAACAAGACAATCGGCCACCATTGAAAAAAAACGTACGCCGTGCCAATCGTTCGCTCCATCGCCTGCTGTTTGCCCGTGAAATTGACGGATTCGAAAAACATCATTACCTCGTTGGCCGCCCCTCGAGTTGTGATGCAGTACACCGCCGTCATGCCGACCAGCACCGTGCAGAGGTCGAATAGCCGGTTGTAGTCCGGCAGCGTGAAATCCAAACGCCAGCGCACCCAGCGCGACGCCTCCACAATGACGGCCATGAGCGCTGCAAACCAGATTAAGCCGCCCTGCCAGCCCCAGAACAACAGGGCAGCGGCAAGCAATAGTGGTGGGGTCTGCAACATACTCTGACAGTCTAATTCGCTTTCGCCCGTTTACAACCGCGCCAGTCCTTCCTCCACTTTGCCGGACTCAACAACATGGAAACTCGCTGGTACATCAGCCAACGGGCCGGGATCAACCGCCATGCTCGCGCCGGCTTTGACAACCAGGATTACCATGACGGGAACGCCGATAGTTCTGAGCGCACGCACGAGATGTCGTCTCGGTTCATCCCAGTCCAACAGAACACAAAGACATCCACTCAACCCGGGGGCATGGCGCACAATCAGGCGTTCCAAAGCCACGAAATCATGATCCGGACACGGCCTCACCCCAGCCAGCACTTCCAACAACTGCTCCACGTGCCCGACCCCCCGGCCCATCGTGAAGCAATACGCACGCAAACCGATGAACATTAAATCCAACAGCGAATCCTGATTCTGTACGGTACAGGCGAACGAGGCCGCAATTGACACTGCTTCTTCAAACTCATCCGCGTCGGCTGGCCCGGAAAACGTGTCAAGAATCAAACCGTGCCGGACAAAGTACTCGTCCACGTACTCCTTTATGATCGGCTTGCCGGTACGCGCCCAACTCTTCCAGTCAATCTTGCGCAATGGATCGCCGGCCCGATAATCGCGTAATGAAATAAACTCCTCGGACTCGCCAACCGAAGCGGCTAATGCCACCCCTCCCTGCTGATATTGTTGAGTACCCGGCAGAGCCAATGAATGAACGCGGTATCGCTTCGGGAGAATGAGCACGGATTCGGGTTGCGGCATGGGAATCAACTTTCGGAACAGACCGATTGGATCGGGGCAGGCAATCGAAACGCCCGGCATCCGCATCACGCCACGGCGTAACGGCAGCAACTCCATCGCAACCTGACCGGAACTGTTCGGCGCCAGGACCGGCACCACCCGTTCGCGAGCCGTCGCCTGTTTGTTCTGCTTCATCAACCAACGCCAGCGATAGACCAGGAATTTCCGATCAAACCAGTTGCGCCGTTCTTCCCCCGGTTCCGGGGTACAGCCAAATTGCAGCAGGCTCGGGCGCGGATCAGGCAGATTCTCCATGACCGACAATCCGTGCTGTGGTCGTTGGGTCGAATTAGTTACGGTCACGTCGTACCGAAGCGGTGAACCCGCCGTGCCATACCGAGGCAGACTCCGTTCTACCAGCAACTTCGCGCCGGCAAATCGACTGGCGATGACCGAAAATACAAAAAGAATAATTAGAAATACAAATGCCTGATAGGCCACTGAAAGATTCGTATCCACCCCCATCAGCCCCGCCGCAAAGATGCCGCCCAGAACGGTCCATCCGGGACGAGTCACCCGACGCCGGAACCAGTGATTGGTCCCCGACGCTGAACGGTAGTTGAGCCAGAGCCGCCGCCGAAGCCAGGAAACTTTTTTCCTCTCTTCCTTGTTGCCGATGGAAAACAGGGTATTCATCCGAAACAAACCCAAGCGCGATTCGATAGACGGCCGACCCGCCCCGAGCCGCAGTCCGATTCTTCGCCCTTCAGACCATTGAGATCAGACCGGAACCTTGACGGTCTTCAGCACATCCCGGACGACTGACTCAGGAGTCGCTCCGGCAAACTTCGCCTCCGGTTCCATCACCAACCGATGCGCAATGACTGACACGGCAAGTTCCTGCACCTGATCCGGCCCGACAAACTCTTCACCGTCCAACAACGCCAGCGCCTGGGCCGTCTTCATCAACGCCAGCGAAGCGCGCGGACTCGCACCCAATTGGACTCCGTCGCGGTGCCGTGTGGCAGACACAATCTGCACGACATAATTCTTCAATTCGTCACTGACGCGCACCTCTCGCACCGCATTCTTCAGCGCATCAATGTCCGAGACGGACACACACGCCGTCACGTTATCGAGCGGATGCCCCCTTTGTTGCGCGGAAAGAATCGCGACTTCCTCCTCCGTGGAAACATATCCGAGCCGAAACTGCAGTGCGAATCGATCCATCTGCGCTTCGGGTAAAGGGTAGGTACCGCGAAATTCAACCGGATTCTGGGTGGCGATGACGAAGAACAGATCCTCCAACTTGCGCGCCTCGCCCTCCACACTCACCTGTCCTTCACCCATCGCTTCAAGCAGGGCGGACTGGGTACGCGGCGAAGCGCGGTTGATTTCATCGGCCAGCAGAATGTTCGTGAAGACCGGCCCGGAAACAAACCGAAAGACCTGTTCCTTCTGGTCGAAGATCGAGACACCGAGAATATCCGAGGGCAACAGATCCGGCGTGAACTGAATTCGCTTGAAGGCGCCATTAATGGATTTCGCCAGCACCTTGGCCAGGGTCGTCTTACCGGTGCCCGGATAATCCTCCAGCAACACATGCCCTCCACTGGCGAACGCCGCCATCAGCAATCGAATCGCCGGCGTCTGGCCGCGCATGACGATTTCCACATTCGCCGACAGCTTGCGACAAATCTCCCGCGCAGCATCAAAATCCGTGCTCATAATTTCCCGTGGGGCAACGCAAGCAAAGGCGAATTGACTTAATTATCCAAGTCAAAGATTCGACCTGCCTGAGCGTTGAACATCCAAGACTTCAACTAGCCCGAAAATTCCTCACAGAAAACCGATTTCAACTGATTCCGTTCATCCGCCTCGACCATGCAGAACACCGCCGGACAGCCAGCTTCCAAACCCCACTTCAATCCCATCAATCGCGCTGCATTAACCGACATGAAATCCCAAACTTCCTGCCACGGGCGGTCGAGTGTTTTCGCAGCCCGGCGAATGCCTTCAATCGGCGACAGGGCCGAGCCGGCAAAGTTGGTCTGTCCCGGCATCCGCACGATCTGGTCCTCGCCAACTTCCACCTCGACTTGCCCGATGGTATATCGCCCCGGCGGCGCACCGGCCGCCGACATGGCGTCGGTCGTGTAGTAGATTCGCTCGAGCGGCTGGGCTTTGTGCAACAATCGGAAAAACATCGGCGCCACGTGAATCCCGTCCGGTATCAGTCCAATCGTCAATCCATTGGTATCAAGCACGCGCCAAACGATGTTGTCATGGCGATCCAGTTGCTGCGGCATGCCGTTACCCAGATGCGTAAACCCGGTCGCTCCAGCAGCCACTGCGGCCGCCAATTCATCCGCCGAGGCGTTCGAGTGTCCGAGACTGACCTTGAAACCCGCCTCCACCGCGCTGCGAATCGCTTCCGCGCTGCCCGTGCGCTCCGGCGCCACTGTCAACAACACCGAATCGTCACCGGTCACTGCTTTGAGTTCCGCGATGCAATCGTGACTCGGGTCGCACATGACCGCCGGATTATGCGCTCCCTTGAAACCGGGTTCCGCGGAGAGGAATGGCCCCTCGATATGCCACCCGGCAATCGCCCGCCGCAAAACCGGATCGCTATCACGCATTAGTTTGAAGTGCCGCAATCGCGCCAGCAGCGCTTGCCATTCGTCGGTAATCAGGGTCAGCATCCAACGCGAGCAACCGTCCCGCCGCAACCCATCGGACGCCGTCCGCAATTGGCCGGGTGTCACGTCGTCCCGTTGGAAATCCACTCCGGCATAGCCGTTGATCTGCACATCGATCAGCCCCGGAGCAATCCAAGGTCCATCGGGACAGGACTCGATCTCCTGAACGGATACAATCACGCCATCCTTTGACATAATGCGCACCGGCTTGCCGGTCCGGTAATGCCGTGCCTCAATAGTATTCGCCGTAGTGTCCATGGATTCTCAGGTCAATGAAACAGATCAAAGCTGTCGTGGAAATCCAATACTTAACCCTTGTGGATAGCAGGCGGGTCTCGCTGCCTTGCAAGTGTTGCAACGGGTCTGAAGCCGACGTTCAGTCTCCCTCTCTTCCGTGTGAATGGAGGCGAGGGCCGGCGCGGCGCGCCGAAGCAACGCGAAGGCGGCGGAGGGGAGGTTCGTTGGCTAACAGGAATGGTTGCGTTCCCCTCCCAATGAACCGAATGCCGATTGTAACCCACAGATGGCAGAGCCGACCCACGGATTCCGATTTGATTCATGCCTCTTTTCCCATCCGTGGGGATTCTCCGGGGTTCAAGGCCCGTGAGCAGGTCGCGAAGGACGAGACCGAACGCCCCCTCACCCCATCCCTCTCCCCCGCTGGGGGAGAGGGTGCCTGAAGGGCGGTGAGGGGGTTTCCGGGTTCATGGCCTCGATTCGCGTCCAATTGTTGGAGGTTTTCCCTCCCCATGAACCGGACTGAGCGCGGGTCTGCGACCCGCAGCAACTTCGCCAGACCTATCGTGGACAAAACCAACGGGAACGCCTTCGAGTCCGGGGCCTGCTGCGGCTCACAGAGCCGCGCTCCAGTTCAGGGGTTCAAAGCGCGAAACATCGTTTCGGTGAAATCGCTCCCCACTCGTGTCTCGCGGGGAGAGGGAGAAATGCGAGTGCCCCGCCGCGGTCGGTGACGGATATGAATTAAACTGAGATGCGCCTGTGGACAGCGGTTACTTCTTCGCCCTGGATTCCGGCGCGAGTTCGTTTACGATTTCGAGGTAATTGACGCCCACTGGATTCGACCAACTGTTGATTTCCACGGACCGTTTCAATGCCGCGCGGGCTTTTTCATACTCGTCCGTCTGCATGTAATGCCAACCCACGTGCGCCAGCGTGAACGCACCGTTCGGATCGAGCGCCTGACCTTTCAGAAAGAATGGCTCCGCCCGCTGGTAGTCGCGCATCAGGTCCAGACACATCCCATAGCGGATGAACGAATACGCATTGTAGGGATCCAGCTTCATCGCCTTGAGAAACCATTTCTTCGCCTCTTCAATTTTTTCATAATATCCAGGCTCTGTGTCCCAGCCAAGAATCCGCAATCCTTCGCCCATGCGAAACGCGGTTTCCGGGTTCATTGGATCCAGCGCCGCCATTTCGCGCAGCATGGCCAACTCTTCACTCATCGGCAGCTCGACATCCTGTGAGGCGGTGTCCAGCGTCCCCTCGCGATACTTGGTTTTCGCTTCGCTCGCCAACCAGGCCATCCCGACAATCACGAAGACGGTCGCCATCAGGCGACCAACCCAACCGATGCTCAACCAGTATTTTTCCGATACGAATCGACAATGACCGGCGACGAGTGCCATCAACGCAACCGCCTGCACTGCATTCGCAGGCACATGAAAATTAAAATCAACAAAGGCATGAAACAGCAGGGCCGCCAGCCCCGTTGCGGCCCCCAGCAGAAACGCACTGCGATTACTGGGTTGCCCCGACAAGTCATCGTCTCCTCTTTGGATTTTTCTCCAGGCCCAATACGTTCCCGCGAAGAAAACAACCCAAGTGCCCGCTACGATCATAAATCCAATCACACCCCAATCAGTGAGGGTGTTGAGGTAGTCGTTATGAACACGCAGCGGACGCGCCCGCACGTCCGGCGGTCGATGCAGTCGAAAAACGTGATCAAACTGTGCCGGGCCAACCCCCACCCATGGGTGCTCCCGCCAGATAATCACCGCCGGTTTCCAGATGCGGAAGCGGATATCATCCACCTGCTCGACATTGACGAGCTTGTCCATCCTCAAGACAGTCAAGGTCGAATTGGCAACAAACCAGATGACTCCCAGCGACAACCCGCCCAGCAACAGGATAGCCGGAAGGCGGTTTGAACGTTTGAGCACGATCACCGAGAAGAACATCATGAGTGAAAGGCCCGCGGCAATCCAACCTCCCCGCGAAATGGAGACACCTACCCCAACGAGAATCATCAAGGTCAAATAACCCAGGATAATCCTCAAGGTAGGCTTGACGCGACCGAGCATCAGATATCCCACACCAATCGGCAGAATCATGATCAACCATCCGGCGAGATGATTTGGACAAATGTAGGTTCCCGATCCCCGCCCCGCATATTGCGCCGGACGGACAAAATGCCACACCATATCGGAACGGGTCAGGTACTGGTAGATCGCGTATATTGAAACCAGTGCTGCCAGGCTGACCAATGTCCATGAAATCACATTGGTGGATTGTCGCTGATTGACATTGTTAAGCACTACGAAGAACAGCAACCCATAGGCAAGCACTCGCACGAGTTCCGCGCGCGCTGAATACTCGACCGGCGCATAAGGATACCTTACCAGCGCATAGATCACGAACGCGAGCCCCCCCCAGCAGACGGGCGACCAGAGCACCTTGAAATCCCGATTCAACCACATCCGAACCACCCAGATGCCGGCGGCACAAAGAATCAGCCCCAACTGAATCGCCCACTCCTGGTTACGCATCCCCCCCATCGCCAGTGGACCGTAGATCAGCAGTGCCAGCAGAAGTGCCAACACCCCTTTTTCACACCAGTCATCGAGTCGCTCGCGATTCATTGTCTGCTTCTTTGTTTCGTCCGGTGGACAGAGATTAGAGGAAGCAATGGGCCGTTACCAGCCCTGGCTGAGGATTCAAGAAGGGGCGGGCGCATCTTGACCCTGCCCTCGAACGCCGCTTTCAAACCGAAGAAGAGTGGTTCAAGGGATTTCTACGGATGCACCTATCCGCATGACGTTACGGCGGCCTGAAGGCCACGACTCAAGCGGCGTCGCGCAGGCATTCCGCCTCCACGAATCTTCGGCCCGTCAGCGCAGTTTGTTTATCGACACCAATCGAGTAGAACCGCTCGCGGCGGGTAATATCTCCCTCCTGAGTCTTGCGTGAGTGAGTGGGCAACCGGGACGGTCGCGCTGCGCATGGCAGCATCCGCCTTAGCTGACCAACTCTCGAGGGTCAGTAATCCTGCCGGTTATCGCGCTCGCGGCAACGGTGGCCGGACTGGCGAGAAACACCTGACTTTCCTTGTGCCCCATCCGGCCCGGAAAATTCCGATTCGTCGCGCTGATACATTTGAGTCCGCCTTCGTTCATACGGCCAAAGGTATCGACCGGCCCGCCCAGACAGGCCGCGCAACCAGAGTTTTCGGTCATTCGCACACCCGCGTCCGCCAGCACCTGCCAAACTGTTTTGTCTCCCCAATAAGTGGATTGCAAATCATGCACAATCTCTGGAGTCGCCGGTACGCCGAAGGTGTCAATCTTAACGGATTTGCCGCGAACGATCATCGCGAACTCAATGAAGTCGCTCGTCTTGCCGCCGGTGCAGGAACCGATGTAGGCGCGATCCAGTTTGACGTCCATCTCCTTCGCAAGCTTGCGCTTACCGGGATCGGGATGACACGCAACGGTCGGCTCAAGTTTGTCCAGATCCACAACCAGTTCGTAACTGAACTTTTCATCGGCATCACGCTCGACGGTTTCGTAGGTGGAACGCGTGCCATTCAATCTCGTCCGATGGTTGACCATCTCCTCGGTCTTTGCGTCGAACTCGAACACGCCGTTCTTACCCCCGGCCTCGATGGCCATGTTCGCGATCGTCATGCGATCATCCATGGTCAACGCGCTCGCGCCGGGTCCATCAAACTGCATCGCGCGATAGGTCGCGCCGTCAAAACCAATTTCCCCGATGATGTGCAGAATGATATCCTTGGCCATCACACCGGGCTGCATCTTTCCTTCCAATCGGAAGTGCATCGTCTCGGGCACCTTGAGCAACAACTTGCCCGTGCCCATCACAAATCCCGCGTCCGTGTTGCCAATGCCGGTGGCGAACTGATTGAACGCCCCCGCCATGCACGTGTGCGAATCGGTGCCAAAAAGAATCTCACCCGGCCGCGTGTGCCCCTTTTGCGGAAGAGCCGTGTGGCAGACGCCGGCATAATGCGAACCATGCTGGCGTTGCATGTTCCCCTTCTTCTCATCGAACTTCCACGATCCGTTCGGATCGTCGATGACATCGTAAAAATAAGGAATACCCTGCTCCCTCACGAAGTCTCGCAAAATGTCCACATTGCGATTGGATTTGGAATCCGCGGTGAAAATATAGTGATCCGGGATGATGACAATCCGGTCCCGGTCCCACACCTTCGCGTTTTCACCAAATTCACGCTTGAATACGCCGATCGTGCCGGGTCCACAAACATCGTGAGTCATCAGCACATCGGCATTGACCCAGACATTGTCGCCGGCGGTCACGCTGGCTTTGCCCGCCGCGCGAGCCAGTAATTTCTCCGTTAACGTCATAAGAGCGGCAGAACCTAACTGAGCCGGTGTTTCGCTGCAACCCGTACTTTCGCCGTCATTACGCCAAAATCCGGCCCCTGGCGGTCGAAAACTTTCTGAAATCTGCCCTTGTCATATCAGCCCAGACTGATACTTTCTGCGCCCCTTGTTATGAAGGCAGATATACATCCGAATTACGGCGAAGCAGAAATCCGTTGTGCCTGCGGCAACTCGATTAAGACCCGATCCACGCGCAAGGAGACGCTGATCGGCATCTGCAACGCCTGCCATCCCTTCTACACCGGGCAGCAACGGTTCGTGGATACCGCCGGTCGCGTGGACAAATTCCAGCAACGCGCCGCCAAGACCGAGGCCGCACGCCAGGCCTTCGAGGAAAAGCGCACGAGCAAGAAAAAGAAAAACTAGCGACACGATTTCAAATCCGCCCGTCCGGCATCTACGCCGCACGGGCGGATTCTTTTTTTGCCCCAACCGATTGAACCCGCTGGCGGTCGAACCGCTAAAATCATGGATCTCCAACCCCATATCGAGCGCTTTTCCGCTCGTCACGCCGAGGTCGAGCATTTGTTGAGCGATCCCGCCGTGTTCAACGATCAGCAGCGATCGCAGGAACTGTCGCGGGAGTATTCCCGACTCAAGTCCCTCGTCGCAATCGGCAACGCATACTTAAAGACGCGCGCCGAATTGGTTGAGAATCGCGAAATGGCGGCGACCGAGCCGGCGGACTCCGAACTGGGTGAAATGGCTCGCGAGGAAATTACGCGTCTGGAGGGAGAGGAAAAGAAACTTGGACTTGAATTGCAGGCCGGCCTCCTGCCGCCAAACCCGATCGATTCTCGCAACACCATCATCGAAATCCGCGGCGGTGCGGGAGGAACGGAATCGTCGCTGTTCGCCGCAGTTTTATTCCGGATGTACACGCGCTACGCCGAAATTGTCGGCTGGAAAGTAGAGACGATGACATCCAGTCCATCCGATCTTGGCGGATTCAAGGAAGTCATTTTCGGCGTGACGGGCACGGACGTTTACAAGCGACTCCGCTACGAGAGTGGCGTTCATCGCGTACAACGCGTTCCGGCAACCGAGTCGTCTGGACGCATCCACACCAGCACCTGCACGGTCGCGGTCCTGCCTGAGGCCGAGGAGGTGGATATTGAGATTAAACCTGATGATCTGGATATCTCGGTCTGTCGCGCCTCCGGTCCGGGCGGCCAGGGAGTCAACACAACGGACTCCGCGGTTCAGATTATACACAAACCCACCGGTGTCATCGTCCGGTGTATGGATGAACGCTCTCAATTGAAGAACAAGGCAAAGGCCTTGAAGGTCCTGCGCTCCCGCCTGCTCGAAAAGAAAATCGCGGATGAGGAGGCAAAGTATGCAGCCGAGCGCAAATCTCAGGTCGGCACCGGCGAACGCAACGAACGGATTCGCACCTACAACTTTCCGCAGAACCGAGTGACCGATCATCGGATTGAGCTCACCCTGCACAATCTCCCGCAAATGCTGGAGGGCGATCTGCACGAAATGATCGACGCGTTAATGACCAACGATCTCGAATCCCGTCTGGCCGCGGTCAATCTCGGCTGAGAAATCACTTCGCATCCGCCCGCCGCCTTGTCAAAGGCCGGCAATTCGTTTTAGACTTGGCCAGTATGATTCAGGGGAAACCTGGCTTTCCCGGCAGACATGGCGGCAATTGTCAAAATTGAAGAGCTTCGCGTCGATTATCCGGCTTCGCGTCATAACGAGACGGCCCGGACGGCCGTTGAGAACCTTTCGCTCGAAATCGCCGAGGGCGAAATCTTCGGATTCCTCGGACCCAATGGCGCCGGCAAGACCTCGACGATGAAAGTCCTGCTGGGTTTCATTCCGCCAACCTCCGGAAGCGCTCGCCTCTTTGGAGTGGACGTACAGCAACCTATCGCCCGCCAGCGAATCGGATATCTGCCGGAGCAAACCTACTACTACTCATTCCTGACGGCCGAAGAACTGCTGCGCTTTTACGGTCGCCTGTTTGCCATCGCACCCGAGCAACTTGAGCGCCGCATCGACGACGTGCTCAAACTCGTCGAGCTTGAGGCCGTCCGCAAACAACGCCTCAAAACCTATTCCAAGGGGATGCAACAGCGCGCCGGATTGGCCCAGGCTCTGATCAACAACCCCGATCTCCTGATTCTCGATGAGCCGACCAGCGGTCTGGATCCGATTGGCCGGATGAAAGTTCGCGAAATCATTCAACGCCTCAAGAACGAGGGCAAAACCGTATTCTTCTCCTCCCACGAATTGGGCGAAGTGGAAACCGTGTGCGACCGCGTTGCAATCCTTCACCGGGGCAAGCTGATGGCTCAGGGCAAGGTCAGTGATCTGGTCAGTGAACATCAAGCCGGACTGGAACAAGTGTTTCTGAAAATTATCGGATTCAATTCCGAAGCATGAAAACGATTTCCGCCATCGCCCACGTCGTTCTGCTGGAAATGGTTCGGCGCAAGGATTTCTATGTCCTGTTCATTCTCACGTTCCTCATTACGGTCCTGGCCGGCAGCGTCAGCTTCTTCAATGACGATCGCATCGTCCGCTATCTCAAGGAAATCTGTCTGCTGTTGATCTGGATTTCCACCTTGGTCATTGCGGTGACCTGCGCCGCCCGGCAATTCCCCGCCGAACAGGAAAGCCGAACGATTTATCCACTCCTGGCCAAACCTGTCTCGCGCGACCAATTGATACTCGGGAAGTTCGCCGGCTGTTGGGTGGCCACATTACTGGCGTTGTTCCTTTTCTACTTTTTCCTCTGGGCATTGTCGGGACTGAAAAACGATCCGTTATCGCTGCTACATTATCTTCAGGCATTGGTGCTGCACGCCGCCGGCATGTCGATTGTAATTAGTTTCGTTCTAATGGGATCGTTCCTCTTTGCCGCCCCCTCGTCCAACACCACGATTTCCCTGATTGCCGCATTCGGTATTTTGATGCTCGGTCGGCATTTGAACAAGGTGGCGCTGCAACAGCCCGAGCCCATCCAAACCATCTTCTACATGGGTTACTATCTGCTCCCGCACCTCGAGTGGTTCGATATTCGCGCCCTGTTGATTCACAACTGGGAGCCGGCACCCTGGGGAATCGTGCTGCTGGCAATTCTCTACGCGACGGCTTACTCGGCCATCTTCCTGGGCGCTGCCTGTGTACTCTTCCGAAAACGCAGATTGGCCTGACATGAATCTTCGACCCGCCATCGCTTTTCCGCTCCTGGTCACGCTCGCCTTGTCGTTAACCGGATGGCTCGTACGCTGGGAAAACCAGACTGGCGCACAGCACACTTCCAACGACAGTATAGCCGCGATGATGATGAGCGAAAGCCGGCGCGCGTTCGCAAACCATTTCTTCGTTAAAGCCGATCGCTACTACCATCAGGGGTATTATCCGTCCATCTTCGACGAAGGTCGTCGTGAAACCATGATGCACATCGCCGAAGTTGAAGAACCGTCCGGAGATCACGACCACGCCGGCCACGACCATAAGGAACACGACACCAACGATCCAGCGGCACCGCTGGACTGGATTGACCGTTTCGGAAGAAACTTTTATCCCTCCGAACACCGCCATCTCTCCAAACCAGGGGATGAACGTGAGATCCTGCCCTGGCTCCGACTGGCGGCGGAACTCGACCCATCGAACCCCGAGGTCTATGTTGTTTCGGCCTATTGGCTGCGCAAGAAACTCAACCGCGCGGCGGAGGCCGAGCAGTTTCTCCGTGAGGGTATTCGGCAGAATCCGGACAGTTACGAAATCCTGATCGAGCTCGGAACCACCAGGCTTGAATCAGCCAATGATGTTTCGTCCGCACGCAATATCTGGGAACTGGCTGGTGCCCGTTGGTTGGCACGCGAGGCGCCCAGGGAACACCCGGACGTGGCTTCACTGGCACAAATCCTGGCCAATCTCGCTCGACTGGAGGAAGGCTCGGGCAATCTGGCCAAGGCCCTGATTCACCTCGAACGACTGGTGCCGTTGGCACACAACCCCGCCGGCATCCAGTCGCGCATCGATCGCATCAATGCCCAATTGGCCGCTCCGAAAACGCCCATAAAATAGCTCACTGTCCCTGAGGCCGATATGCGCAGCCGCTCTGTTCCCATGACCCGTGACGAGTTTCGGTTGCAGCCGTTTGATCCCGCCTGGAAGCAATCCTGGAAAGAGGGAGTCGCGCAGTTTACGCCGCGACCGCTCCTGGTCTATGCCACGCTGCCCCTGACCAACCCGCCTTTCCGCGACAGCGATGACGTTCGCATCGTTCGAGCATCCGACCAAAAGGAACTTACCGAGTGCTTTCACGCTGCCTTCGCAGACTCATTCGAATATTGCGACTATTCTCCGGGAAAGATTCGCGGCGAGGCGAAGAAGAATATTGCGGAATACTTTGGGGGGCAGCGCGGAGAACCGCTCGACGCCTCACGCGTCACCCTCGATCGAACGTCCAACCGCCCGACCGGTGCCGCCTTGTTTACGGGTTTCGATGCTCATGTGGCAAAACTGGAGATGTTGTTCGTCCATCCGAAGAGGCAACGAACAGGCCTGGCAACACGACTCGTCGCGGGTTCACTTCACTCGCTGGCTAAGGCCGGTTATCAAACGCTGCTCAGCACTTTTATGCTCGGCAACCAGACCAGTCGCAGGTGGCATCAACGGTTCGGCTTCAACGAGGAACCCGACCTCCAGCTCGCCACCCTGCATCTGAAAAGATTGCATTCCATGCGCTTCCTCCAGCAACACGCAAGTTCTGCGGCACCGGCTGAGGAAGCATTACTGGGCACCAGTATTCGACACTGGGAAACCGAAGTCACGCGTCTCGAAAGCGCCCTGGCGCAGGGCCGTGATACCGACGCATATGCGTGGATGCGCTTCCGGATCTTCTCCGACCGGCCAGCGTGAACAGGGCCACACGACCGATTGTTTCTTCATCAGGAATCAGACCGTTGTTTGCATGATCGAAAAACTCTCAGCAGCCCATAGTCATACCGTCCGCCCAACGCTTCAAACACCTTCCCGAGCGATTCGAATCCGTGCTGGCCAAACGACGCTTCAATTTCCCGGCGTGCTTCCGGGTCGAGCAATCGGTCGAGGTCGATTGATTCCCCCGCGTCAACGCCAGAGGCCAGGTGCCCGAGAATCGTGGTCACCTTCAATCCCCGCTGCCGGGCAATGTCCTCCGGTGAACTACCAGCACGAAATAACCCAATCGACGCCATCACGGTCTCGGTGAGCAGAGACCGTTGCAACCTTGGTGACGCCTTGACGGTTTCATCCGAAAACTGCCGCCGAGGATGGTTGCCGAGGTAATCCACAATCTCGGAAATAAATATCTCCCCAAACTCGCGGCGCTTTTTCTCGCCCACTCCGCTGATGCGCCCGAATTCCCCTTCCGTATGGGGGTATTGCCTCGCCATTTGCCGCAGCGCCACATCCGAAAAAATGATGTAGGGAGGCACCCCGCGCTCATCGGCCAGGCGCTTCCGCAAGTTACGCAGGCGCTGGAACAATTCCTCGTCGCACTCGATTTCACCGGCTCGATGTCGGGCCGACTCGGGCACCGCCATCGGCCTCGTCAGCGTGACGGGCTGGCGGGATTTCAAGACCTCCATTCCTTCGGACGTCACCTCGGCGGTATTAAATTTCTCCGCATCCTGCCGCAGCAGGCCGAGCCGTACCAATTCACGTCCGATTGCCGCCCAGTCCTTACGGCTGTGCTCACTGCCGATGCCGTAAGTCGAGAGTGATTGATGATTCCAACGCCGAATCTTTTCCGTCTCTGCGCCGCACAACACTTCGACCACGTGCGTGATACCGACGGCAAAGCCGCTCATCTGCCGGATTCGAAACACACACGAGAGAAACTTTTGCGCCAGGACGGTTCCGTCAAACGTCTCCCGCGGCGACAGGCAGTTATCGCATCCGCCGCAATTGTCCTCCGCGTATTGTTCACCGAAATAATCCAGCAACACCATGCGCCGGCAATCGGAGCATTCGGCGTAATGAACCATTTGCTCAAGTTGCGCATGCGCGATTTCCCGTTCTTTCGCATCCGGCTTTTCATCGATGAACCGACCATACTTGACGCGATCTCCCGGGCTGAACAAAAGCAGGCAATCGCTCGGCAATCCGTCGCGTCCGGCCCGGCCCGTCTCCTGGTAGTAGCTCTCAACATTTTTCGGCAAGTCGTGATGAATCACGAATCGAACATTTGGCTTGTTGATGCCCATGCCGAAGGCAACGGTGGCGCACACCACCCGCACTTCATCCCGCAAAAACGCCTCCTGGTTGCGTGACCGATCCGCTGTGTTCATTCCGGCGTGATACGAAACAGCCTCCACGCCATCCGCGTTCAGTTTCGCGGCGAGTGTTTCGGTCGAACGCCGCGACTGCGCATAGATAATGCCGCTGTCCGCGGGGCACGATTCAAGGAAATCCAGAATCTGATCATAGGCCCGGGCTTTGGCCAGGACCCGATAGGAAAGGTTTTCCCGATTGAAACTCGCCACGTAAATCGCCGCGTCCCGCAGGTGCAACTGCCGGACAATATCCTCCCGCACCCGTTCCGTCGCCGTCGCGGTGAGCGCCATCATCGGCACGTTGGGAAACAATTCGCGAACCTGTGCCAGTTTCCGGTATTCCGGACGAAAATCGTGCCCCCACTCACTGATGCAATGCGCTTCATCAATGGCGAACGCATTGACCTTCCAGCGCTTCAAGTCATCGAGAAAACCAGAGAGCATTAATCGTTCCGGCGCCACATAAAGCAGTTTGTACTCGCCGTTGTGCAAGCCGCGCATCCGTGGAGCGGCTTCGCCTTTGGCCAATGAGGAGTTCAAAAAAGTGGCGGGCACGCCAGCCGATTGCAAGGCGTCCACCTGGTCTTTCATCAGCGCAATCAAGGGCGACACAACGATAGTCAGTCCTTCGCGCAGCAACGCCGGGAGTTGAAAACAAAGTGACTTGCCTCCCCCGGTCGGCAACAAGACGAAACCGTCTTTGCCCGCGAGTGAATCGCGGATGATGTCCTCCTGCAACGGGCGAAACGAATCAAACCCGAAGTACTCCTTCAGGGTCGAAAGCAAGCGATTGGTGTCATCCGCCATGCATTGGTTGTAAATCAACGCCCCGATAATCGGAATGCGAAAATGATTTCATCGCCCCCGGATCGCAAAATTCCGCGAACGGGGTGTGAGACAAGACATACCCGGTCGATACCTGACGCTTTCCTCGCCTAGACTTCTTCCACAAACTTCAGTGCCCGACTCTTCTGCGAGCGCTTGCGCTCGTTTTCGTCGAGAATCTTTTTTCGCAGGCGAAGGTGATGCGGAGTCGCCTCCACGTATTCATCCGAGCCGATGTATTCGATGGCCTGCTCCAACGACAACTTCATCGGAGCGTTCAATTGGATTCCCTTGCCATCACCCGAAGAGCGCATATTGGTCAGATGCTTGGCTTTCGTCGGGTTCACCGGCAAATCCTGCTCGCGGGCATTTTCACCCACCACCATTCCTTTGTAAACTTTGTCACCGGGAACCACCATCACCTTGCCGCGCTGTTGGATCGTATCGAGCGCGTAGGCCGTCACATCGCCATTCTCCATGCTGACCAGCGATCCGTTCTTACGCGCGGAAATATCCCCGCGATCCGCCCCGTATTCGTGAAACAAATGACTCATCACTCCCATGCCCCGGGTCAGATTCACCAAATCAGTCTCGAAACCGATCAGGCCGCGCATCGGGACAATCGCCTCAATGCTCACCTGTTCTCCATGATGGTCCATGTGCGTGATCTCGCCCTTGCGCGACGCGAGATTCTCCATCACCCCACCCATGCAATCCTGCTGCACCTCGACGAACAACTTCTCGATTGGCTCGATCAATTCGTCGTTCGGGCCTTTCTGCCACAGCACTTCCGGAC
>CALBIE010000071.1 GCA_937893495.1 uncultured Verrucomicrobiales bacterium
CTACGAAGGCTTTCAGGGCCGGGGGAAATACGATTACCTCTACGGTGACGAGCGGCGCAAGGACCTTTATGTAAAACTGGTTGGCAAGGGAAACAAGATTCTAGAAGTCGGCTGCCGTGCGGGAAACCTGACCCAGTTTTTTAAAGATGGAAATGAAATCGTGGGTATCGATGTCGATCGTAATGCGCTCAAACTGTTCGAAGAGCGACTGGGCTGTAAGGGGCACTGGGTGGACGTGGATACCGAAGACTTGCCGTTCGAAGATACCCGGTTCGACGTGGTGGTTTTTTCCGAGGTGATGGAACACCTCCGATTCCCCCAAAAAGCACTTACCGAAATTGCGCGGGTATTGAAAAAGGATGGTCGAATGGTCGGCTCCGTTCCAAATGCATTTCGACTCCGAAACCGCTTGAAATTCCTGCGTGGCAAACCTTTTGAAACCGATCCATCACACTTTCGCTCCTATTCGCATCGAACGCTGCGAACCGAGGTTGAGCGAATCTTCTCGAAAGTTGAAATTCACCCGGTCAGCGGCCATTTGCTCGGAGGCGGCAGCACCGGCATTCCGGTATTTACCTGGTTGCCTTATCGCATCCGCGCGCTCTTCGCACTCGATCTGGTATTCCAGGGAACGCCGAAGTAGAACCCGCTCATTGTGCCACGACCCGCTCCATGAATCTTGCCTTGATCAGACGCGAGTTTTCCGCGACCGGAGGCGCCGAACTTTACGTTCAGCGATTGCTGCTCGCGCTGAGGAAGGCAGGCCATGAACTCCACCTCTTTGCCGAATCATGGTCGGCCCGTCCGGAAGGAATCGTCTTGCATCCGGTGTCGTCCGGTGGCAACCGCGCCGAAAGACCCGTTCGCTTCGCGGACGCCGTCGAACGCGAGTTGGCACGCCACCAATTTGATTGCGTGCTGAGTCTCGAACGCACTCGCCGACAAGATATTTACCGGGCCGGGGATGGCCTCCACCGCGAATGGCTGAAACAGCGCAAACGGTTTGCGCCATGGTGGCGAAAGCCGTTCGTGGATCAAGGAGGTTTTCATTCCAACATGAAGGCGCTCGAAGCCCAGACCTTTAATCCGGACAACACGAGACACGTCATCGTCAATTCGGATATGGTACGCCGTGAAATTCTCGCTAACTTCAAGTTTCCGGAGGAACGAATCCATCTCGTGCGAAACGGAGTGGATGTTGCCCACTATCAATCGGGCAATCGAAAGGCCCTTCGCCAGAAATACGGCATTCACGATAACGAATTTCTGCTGCTGTTCGCGGGTTCAGGCTGGGAGCGCAAAGGGTTGAAGTTTCTCTTGCAGGCATACGAATCGATGACGGCCAATAACATCCGCCTGCTCATCGTCGGCAAAGGTAAAAAACCGACATTCACCCCCCAGGGCGTCATTTTCACCGGGCCGATTGACGATGTGCGCGACGCCTACCATGCGGCCGACCTGCTGGTGTTTCTCCCCGTTTACGAACCATCGTCCAACGTCGTTTACGAGGCGCTTGCCTCGGATCTTGCCGTTGTGACGACGAAATTCAACGGCGCTTCAGAAATAATTCGCGAAGGTAAAAACGGCACTGTCCTGCCGGACCCATCCGATATTCCCGCCGTGGTTAAAGCCATCGAAAAGTGGCGCGCACGCCGTGGTTCCATCGAAACGACGCCAAAGGAAGAACTCAGCCTTGAGCGAAACGTGCGGGAAACCCTCGCGGTGATCGATCTGGCGATGACCGACAAGGGAACATGAAAATCTCCTTTTGTCTCATTACGTTGAATGAGGAGGAGAATCTCCCACGCTGCCTGAAAAGCATCGCAGACCTGGCTGACGAAATCGTGATTCTCGACTCCGGCAGCACGGATAGAACAAAGAAAATCGCCGCCGAGTTCAACGCCAGCTTTGAGCACCAGGATTGGTTGGGTTATGTCGGCCAGAAGAACCGGGTTTTATCCCTGGCAAAAAATGACTGGGTGTTCAGCATCGATGCCGATGAGGAAATCTCGCCCATTTTGTCGGCGGAACTCAGGACCATCAAGGATACGATCATAACACCCACCATCAGCGGATTCTCCATGCCTCGTTGTGTGCTGTATGAAGGGCGCTGGATACGCCACGGCGACTGGTATCCAGATCGGTTGGTCCGTCTTTTTCGCAACGACCGCGCAAGGTTTACCGGCGGCAAAGTACACGAACGGCTCGAAGTCGAAGGTTCCATTGAAACATTCGCGGGCGAGTTGTATCATCACTCCTTCAAAAATGCCGACGACCACTGGGCGCGATGCGAAAAGTACGCGCAACTCTGGGCGGAAACGCAGTTTGAAAAGGGAAAGTCCGTCGGGCCATTGGCTTCACTATCACACGCGCTGTTTCGGTGGCTGCGCGGCTATGTGCTCAAGCGGGGTTTTCTCGATGGCCGGCAGGGCCTGCGCATCGCCAACTACTGCGCCGGAGAAGTCAGATTGAAGTATCAACTTCTGCGGAAATTACATCGAACAAGTGGGGAGTTTTAACCCGAACTGGACCAGCAACAGGCAAATGAAACCAAAACGGAAAACCGGATCGAAAAATTGGCGATTCCCACAGCCGGCTTGATCGAACCGAGACAGCGAAATGCTTATTTTATCGAATCTCCCCCTTGACCTCAAAACGCGCCTGCACGCACGATGGGCAGACTCCATGCGTGAATCGAGTGACCCGGTGTGCCTCGAGATGTTCAAACGTGTCCACCCACTCGCCGTTATCGCTCTGAAGTTTTCGGCACACGATACAAAAGGTTTCGGGATTCTTTGCCGCCAGCAATCGAGGCCTTAGTTCAGGACGAGCGGATTTCTCAAACTCAATCAGATAGGCTCCCACCTGAGCCATCGCAAGAATCGTCTGCTCATCAGCGGGTTTGACAAGATACCCAAACGGCAACGTCGTCTTCGCTCGCCGAATCGTTTCCTTGTCATCCAATGAGGACAGGAACAGGATTTGCGTGGGCGTGGTCAGGTTGATTTCCTCGGCGGCCGCAATGCCATCCATTTCCCCTTCCAGCATGATATCCATGAAGACGATGTCGGGTCGCATCCACGTCGCGCCAGTTACTGCCTCTTCTCCGCTCCTGACTGTTCCAAGGACTTCAAACCCGTTTCGGACCAGAACGCCCTTCAAGTATGTCGCGGAGATTTCCTCATCTTCCACAATCAAGACGCGGATCGGTTTTCGCTCGACGCACTCGTTGAAAAACTCACTGCATCGCCGTGCAAACTCACTCAATCGACTGACGTCGAAGGCTCGAACAATTTCATCAAGCTTATCGGGCATACTTAAATCCCGCGGGTTGGTTCAGCATTCAGAATGCAACAAAATTGAAGCCGTGACTATCGGGAATGCAATCCTGCCAGTCGCAGGGTTTCCGAGGCGGGCCTTCTCAGCCGACGGGAGAATCTATAACACTCAGACCATGTCGCCGTCACTTCGACGATCAAATGCCCGTTCAAAAAGGGTCACGAAATCCTCTTCCCCAATTGCACGCGGATTGAAACCGGCAGTCCATTGCTTTGAAGCTTCCCGGGCAAGCGTCTTTAACATATCCGGCTGCACCTTTAGATCAGCCAGAGATCTCGGCATTCCAGCCAGATTCAAGAGTGAATCAAGTCTGGAAATCAACGCCTCCAAAGCCGACTGTAACCCGCCTCGCACGCTGGCGATCTCGGGAGCGGACGCCAATTCGGCGTAGCCCTGCAGCGCCACGGGATCCTGCGAATTAAAGCGAACCACGAGTGGCAACATCATTCCTACGGCCGTTCCGTGAACCGTATTGTAGTGAGCGGTCAGAGGGTTGGCTGCTGAATGGGCAGCCCCGAGCATACTGTTTTCGATTGCCAGCCCCGCGTAGGCCGCTCCCAACAGCATTCGTCCGCGCGCCTCAAGGTCTTTTGGATTGCTCAACACTTTGGGCAGACTGGTGACACACAACTTGAAGGCCTCGTGGGAATACATCAGCGAAAGCGGATTGCGTTTCTTGGTGACCGCCGTCTCGACGGCGTGCGCGATCGCGTCGATCCCGGTGTTGGCCGTAACCTGCGCCGGTAGAGACACCGTCAGCTTCGGATCAAGAATCGCCACTTTCGCGGCCGCTTTCGGATCACCGCACGCCATTTTCAAATGCGTGTCCTCTCCGGCAATCAGCGCGAACGACTGGCATTCGCTTCCCGTCCCGGCCGTCGTGGGAATGGCAATCAACGGCAGCATGGGTTTGGCCGCTTTCGCCACCCCCCAGTAATCCTTGATCACACCGCCATTGGTGAGGATGAAGTTACACCCTTTGGCGGTATCCATCGAGCTGCCGCCGCCAAGTCCAATGATGAAATCAATCTTCTCCGTCCGGGCGACCGCAAGGCACTGGTCCACGTCTTTCGTCGTCGGGTTCTCGCGGACTCGATCGTAGAGTTCGAAGGGAATGCCCGCCTTGTTCAGGGATACGATCACATGTTCAGCGTGCCCGGCTTTCACCAGGCCCGGGTCGGTGACCACGAGAACCTTGGTCGCGCCATACTCCCGGCAGAGTTCACCAGTCCGTTCCACCGAGTCATTGCCGAAGACCAACCGCGTGCGCGGCTGGTGATCAAAGTCTGTCAGGGGCAGATTCCCCAGTGCCGGTTCGGATTGCATCGTTTTATGGACTGACAGTACGCGCCGAGTGTTCAAATCCAGCGACTATCCGGCAATCTCAATCGAACGCCGTTTATACAAAAATTCGAACATGTTGCCCTCGTGCGGTTGGTCCCATGAGATTTTTATCGTCGGGACAGGACCGAAATTCAGGCGATCGATCAACGGCGATTCCATCAACTGTCCACGCATCCGTTCATCATTGGTAATGGCAGTCACTACCAGCGAAGGGCCGATTTTATCGAGCATTTCGATCTGCGGCACTTCCACGACACTGACGTAAGGAAAGAGAAACTCGCGATTATAGAGCGGATGAGCCGGTGAGTCGCAATGCACCACCGTAGGACGCAAATAAACACCTCCTTCGAAAATGGCCTTGCGCGGACCACCGCGGTGCTTCACCGCGACGTCCTCGGCTCCGCCACCCTTGAGGTCGTCTTCGATCGCGCCATCGATCCACTCAGCCATCTTTGCGTTGGCAAAACCGGAGAGACGCGCGTCCTCATCGTCTGACGCCGTCGGCGCAACCGGTCCCAGTTTTTCCGCCAGCGCCTCGGCGATTTCGCGTCCGTGCTTGGGCACGACGATGGCCGAGGCATTGATGCAACTGCGTCCGCCGTTTTCGCCTACGCTGGCCACCATCAGGTCGATGTAATCACGCCAGTTCTCGATGCAATCCTCGCCGATCAGAATCTTACTGAAGCCCGGTCCATGCACCTGCACTCCGGAATTGCCGGCGTAGCGGGCGGTCGTATTCTGATCACCAAAAATCAGGGCCCGCCCGCAGTTATTGAGAATCTCGGCCGCACCGTCATGGTCGGTCGGATAAAAACCAAACGCCTCGGCTGGTGCGCCGGCCTTGATGAACGCCTGTATCAGCCGAAATGGCGTCCAGGGTTCTTCGCGCCCCGGTTTGAGCACCACCGGATAACGTAAGGGAATCGCCGTCAGCCACAGCGAATTCACCGCTGGTGAATTACTCGGCATGACAAGGCCAAGCGCTTTGCCAGACGGGTAAAAGCAGCAACGCGCACCGTTCACTTCCCCGATGCCCGTATCAAGAATCGACAGATCCATCCCGCGCGTCAGGCCGTTCAAAACGGTCATCATATTGGTCAGCGCGTAATGAATCTTGGACATGTTACGCTTCGCCATCACGTGTGGCAGTCCGCTCGTGGATGAAAGTGTCCGAATGTAGTCTTCCGGCGACTGCGTGTGCCCCTTGTCGCCAAGCGGCAGCGTGCCGTTGAGAAACTCCTCACCGGTCCTGCTGCAGATCTCAATCAACCGGGCGATTGAGAGTTTTTTTAACGCGGCGCGTGCGGTTTCAATTTTTTTCAAATCGCGACGAATAATTCCGGCGTTGACTGTGCTGACACGTGCGAGCACCTCACCGGTGGCATGCCGGGCGATATCCATGTGGTCCAGACTTTCGTAGGATTGGCCGAAACGAAGAACGGGGATGTGCGGTAGGTTATCCATATGGTGATTTCTGACTGCTTTCAATTTTGAGTAAATGCCGCCGCCCGCTTGTTTGCGGATTCAGCGAATCAATCTGATGAGATGGGGAATCGAAATCTGCGTTGGCCATCCGGGGTGAGGATGGCGTTCGTCCTGCTTTAGTCCTTGTTGATTATCAAAGTGGGCAATGATTCGACATCGGGTGAATTCAATTCATCCGGGAACAGAATTCTGAGGGTCTTGATGTCGTATTTCTTCCAGCGGTTTTCCTTAAGTATCCAATCACGGACAAATTCACCAACCGTCTTGCGGCCTTCTTCGCGTACCATCGCCTGGTACTTCGGGTTACCGGCATTGACCCACAACTTGGCAGTCAACGATCGTTCGAATTCATCCAGGCGCTTCTGTGGATCAGCGCCGGGTTTCAAACGGGTCAGAAAATCCGCCTGCACTTTTTTCACCATTCCACCCGTATGAATGGCCGGCACGCCATGTCGAACCGCCGGTGCCAGGGCAATGCAAATGCCATTAGTCACCCGCAGGTTCCAGGGATCGTGAAGTTTGATGTGATAAGTGTAGGTCACCGGCACACGAATCTCGGACTTGGTCTGGCCCAGCGGAATAATGAAGTCCTCGAAATCCGTCTGCACAAAGCTCTCGGTTATTTTGAAAGAAGCAATTTCGAGTTTACCTCCGACCGTACGCGAAAACTCCGGCAGCGATGCCGAAAATGCCTCGGCAATGGGTGGTCGGCGGAAAAGGCCCGGGATTCGGGTGAACTTGTCGGCCAGTGATTCGATTGTATCCGAGGCATATTTCAGCAACAGAATTCCCGAACCGAAGCAGAGAATAATCAATAATGCACAGACGGCGAGCACGCCTCCCCGACTGGCTTTCTGCGGGGGTGGAAGGAAATAGTGAGGAGTCGGGTGTACCTGACTCAATGGTGGGCTCGAACCAATCGCCAAATTGTTTCCACCTTCGTCAAAACTCGATTTTTGCGCCGATCCAGCGGGCTCCGCGATAGCACTGACATCGGTGGAGGAAAACGTTTCCACATCGATGATGCCCTTGTCGCGCGAGCGCCATTTGTCCACACCGGCCCAGGTGAGAAAGGCGACACCAATGGGCGTCCCGGCGATTGACGTGGGCACTGCCGCCAACACTCCCAGCAACATTCCCTTGCCGAAAGCGCCTCCCCAGGTATCTCGATTGGCATACCGTTGCAGCAAGAGACCGGGAAAGAAAACGGAGAGGAAACTTAGCGGGATAATCACAATCCACGCGAAGACGGCCCAGTCACCGAGATTCCAGAGATTGTCCACCACCAAAAGTAGCAGTGCCGCCAATGGATGCACCGGCGAACCACTGACCCTGCTCCGAGGATCGACCTGAGGTTCCGGTTCTGTCTGTGGATCGGGCATGTTCAATGGATTACGCCGCACGGGCGGGTCCGCCCAGTTTAACGCAGAAACATCACTCGCGCAAAGCGGCACGGACATGATGACCTTCCAACCAGTTGCGCAGACCGGCCATGCTACGACTTCCCGTCGTCCGACGATCCGTCGAAAGGCAGTTCTTCGTGATCATCGACATCGGCCGGCCGAATGAATTGAGTCGCGGAAAATTCTTCCTGCGACGAACCACTCGCCGCTGCGGGAGCCGTCGTGGTGATGGCGGCGATGTCGGCGATATTTATGGAGAATATTCCAGCCGCAGAACCCAGAGCTGAACCGGGATCGACCACAGTATACGCGCGGTGAGCCCGCATGCCGATATCCAGGTATTGCAGGTAATCCCGCATCAACTGATCGTCCTTGAGCACAATGTCGATGTAACCCGTCCCGTTCTGTATCCCCTTCAGGTAGATGCTGTAATAGTACATTGGTTGGTGGAGTAGAGCCGCAGGTGGTTAATAGACGCCCTCGACAATTTTCTTCTCCAACATACCGAATGGCCTTACTTCCGCAACCCCATCCCACGAATAAGGTGCCCGCGGCCGACGCCGAATCGCCTCGTCACGCTCCAAAAAGCGGGGCATGAAGAATTCCTTCGTCATGGTGGTCAATTCCACGCGGCCCCATTCATCGTACTCGCGAACCTGAGTCGTTTCGTCCGGATTCACAACGCGCAGTACGGCCCGGGGTTGGGGAGCATAGTACGTCACCGAGTATCCGTCCTCAGCGGTGATGGGAACGCTGGCGGCCAGGCCCATAAGCGTATTGCCGTACGTGGGATAAAAACCGATTTTCCCTTCAAGCAGTTCCTCAATCAGGAAGCGCACATATTGCCGATCCATGGTCGTGCCCCCGGCGAATACGCCGCGAATGCCGGCTTCATACAGATCCACTTTTTCCGCCAGTGCCTCCAGCAGTTTCGGCGTCGTAAACAGGCCCGTGACTTTCCGGTGTTTCATGATGGTCGCAGCCTGATCAACCACGTGTTCCATGTAGGCCTTCGCCTGGTCAAAATGCTTCTGCCCGATGAGTTTCTTCACCCAGCGCGGATCCAGATCGATGAAGTAGCAGGAACTGCCACGTACATTCGCCAGATGCTCAATGGACAATCGCAGACGCCGCGGTCCCGTCGGCCCCATCATCAGCCACGCTCCTCCACGCGGAAAATGCTCATCGGAAATCTTTTCCGAGAACTCGCTGTAATCGACGCGGAAATCGTTCCACCCAATCCGTTGCTTGGGCATCCCCGTCGTCCCGCCCGTTTCGAAGATATTGAACGGCTTACC
>CALBIE010000072.1 GCA_937893495.1 uncultured Verrucomicrobiales bacterium
GATTCAAGCGTTGATGACGAAAGCGTGATTCGTCGTTTCAGCCGGGAATAATCGGTAAATATTGATTGCGACGACCCATTCTTATCACTAGTATCGGCACAACCCCAGTCGTTCAGAGAGTGCCCGAAAATTTAGTGCGCCCCATATATGTGCCGCCTGAGAATACGCAATCTCAGGCCACTGTTGCGGGGGGCGAACAGATGGTGTCATGACGGAATGACGGGAGGAATTTGCCGAGACTCATCGTAATCCATTCCCACACCAAATGAAGAATACGTCCTCCCTCCCCAATCGGCGCACGTGGCTGGCTGCATTAACCCCGAGAAAATCCTGGGTGCGTGCCCATTTAATAGCAACCGTGATGACTGTCGCGCTCGCGGCCGGAGCTCAGGAACCTTTCCCTTCCACCGGCGATTCCAAAGTCCCAAAGGAGGCATCAGAGACTAAGGAACTCACCACGCTCACGCCGCTGGTTGAGGAACTGCGCTGGCTCAAGGCGGAAAAGGTGATGATCACCACGGTGTCCAAGCGGCTCGAAGATCCGTTCAGGTCGGCAGCGGCGGTGTCGGTCATTACGAGTGACGAAATCCGTCGTTCCGGAGCGCGTAGTATTCCCGAAGCACTCCGATTGGCCCCGGGGCTGAGTGTTGCCAGCATGGATGCCAATAAATGGGCCATCTCGTCTCGCGGATTCAACAATCGTTTTGCCGACAAACTACTGATCCTGATCGATGGGCGCAGCGTTTATACGCCAACCATGTCCGGTGTCTTCTGGGATGTGCAGGATTATCTGCTTGAGGATATTGATCGCATCGAGGTCGTGCACGGCCCCGGTGGCACGCTCTGGGGTGCCAACGCCGTCAACGGAGTTATCAACATCATCACCAAGCACAGTGCCAATACAACTGGCTCATACTTTACCGGCGGTTACGGCACTGAACATCAAGGTTTCGGTTCGTTCCGTTACGGAACACAAGTCAAAGAAGACGTTTTTGCCCGGGGTTACTTTAAATACCGAAATCACGACGAGGGACAGGGCGGTTCCGACGGTTGGGATATGATGCAGGGCGGTTTTCGTACTGATTGGTATTTGAATGATGTCGCCGAATTGATGGTGAAAGCCGATGTTTACTACGCATCACTGAGTCATCTTCAACCGCTGCCACAAATCGTTCCCGGAGCCAGCCCCTTCCCCTCCCCTGCGCATCTGGCAATCCCAATTATCCGAGAAACCTACGACGACTTCGGGGCAAACCTGATCGCCCGCTATGAACGTGAGTACAGCGAAGATTCCGAACTCGTCATTCAAGCGTATTTTGACCGCACGGATCGCTCCGAACTGTATTTTGACAGTGCGCGTGATACCTACGACCTTGATATTCAACATCGGGTTTCTTTGCCTTACAATCAGAACCTGATGTATGGGGTTGAGTATCGGTACTTTCCGGATTACTACCGCACAACCCGATTCCCGCGACCCAGCCCTTCAATCCAGCGACGCGCGGATGGCAGACGTTCAGCGGATTTCTTCAGGACGATATTCAGTTGCTCGAAGATTACGTCCGGTTGACCCTGGGAATCAAACTTGAGCATAACGATTCCACCCAGTTCGAGTATCAACCCAATGCTCGTTTATCCGTAACCCCGGCGGATGATTTTACCGCCTGGACGGCCGTTTCGCGCGCAGTTCAGGTCCCGGGTCGAAATCTCGATGCCGTGAGCGGGACGATTCTGCCCGGAGCGCTCCCGGGAACCGGGGGAGTAGTTTTTGGAGCAGGTTTCGGAAACCAGAGCCTGGATGCGACCGAACTCATTGCCTACGAACTGGGAATGCGTTGGCAACCGAATGATCGAAGTGAACTGGACGTAGCTGGCTTCGCGAATTTTTACAACAATCTTGTGGATGGGGCCGCTGGCCCGTTTATTGCGGGATATTTCCCAGCACTCGTCATTCCAATAAGCTCTGTCAATCAAGGCAAAGCAGAAACCAAGGGTGTCGAAATCACCGGCAAATATGAAATCAACGATTGGTGGCGAGCCACGGCAAATTACTCGTATATCAACATTCAGATTCAAGACAACGGCTCAGGATTATTTGGCGAAGGAGTTGATCCGCAGCAACAGGTTTCAATTCGCTCTTCCATGGACCTCGGGCGCAATGTCGAATTCGACCTGTGGGGACGTTTTGTAGATAAACTTCCCGCCACGGCCATCGACGCCTATTTCGACCTGGACGTTCGCCTCGCCTGGCGCTTTCGCGAGAACGCCGAAATAGCTTTGGTCGGCCAGAACCTGATCGATCCGACGCGGATCGAGTTCGGGCCGGATCGGATTGATCCGACACAAATAACCGGTGTCGAGCGCTCCTTTTACCTGCAATTGACCATGGAGTTTTGAACCCGAAGCAATTCGTTCATTTTTCAGGAGAATTGATTCACTTCAACCCACCCGCTCGATGCTAAATCCCGACTTCCCGTTCCCAACCGAGTTCTTCCCTACAACCACCGCCAATCTTTTGTTCTACTTGAGCGTGCCGCTCTGTTTCGGTGGATGGTTCATGGCCTATACACTGCTTGTCCGGTGGGGCTTCAAGGAGAAGACGTTCGGCATGCCCATTATCGGGCTCTGTGGCAACATCGGCTGGGAGATTACGTTCTCACAGCTTCTCTATCCGGGTTACCTGGCCATGTATATCGGCAAAACCATGTGGGCTGTATTTGATGTTTTCATATTCATCACCATTTGGAAGTACGCGGCCAACGATTTTCAGAATCCGCTTATCAAGAGGTGGGTTCGTCCGTTTACAGTTCTGGGGGTTGTCATAGCTGTCATGCTGTTGGCCCCATTTGGACTGTACTACAACGACCAACTCGGATACTTCACCGGTTGGGCATTGGGCTTTTTGAACAGCCTGATGATGATCTCCATGTTGTTCCGGCGTAACAGCATCAAAGGGCAGTCCATCTATATCGGGCTTTCCATCATGGTCGGCAATATCGCCGCCTACATCTGGACAGCCTATTATCCCGTGGCCCCGGGACAGCCTCCCATCATTCCGCCCGTGATTAATCTGGTATTCTTCCTCGCCACCGTGCCATTCAACATTTTGTACGTCATTTTGTTCTATCAGCAGGCGAGAAAGGAAAAGGTCAACCCGTGGAAGCGATTCTGGTAGCTGTGCCGCATCTGGCCTGACCACCAAGGTTTTCGACATGGACAAACCGCTTGGAAGGCTCTCCGACAACCTCGGCCACTCGTGAATAACGAATCCAACAAAAACGCAAAGGCCGGGAAAGAATCCGCCTATCTTGGGCCGAGCCACCCGGCGATACGTTGGTACTGTATCATCGTCTGGATTGAGATTCTCATGACCGCCGGGATCGCTGTGGTCGCACTGATGGCCCCGGACCTGCTCATCATGTTTCTTGGTGCCCAGCGATACGTTGTTGCCGTTCCCTTTCTCGACACGACTTTTCTGGTCCACCAGGTCGGTTACTTCTCCATCCTGCTCGCCCTGCTGTATCTGCCCGCCGCATTGAGTCCACGGAGATACCCCGCCTATGCCGCGCTCGTCGCAGTTGCCCGGTTGGTTTCCACGCTGTTTCGTTTTTTCGTCATCAGCGCGATCAGCAGCTCCGACATTTCCATCGTCATCGTCTTCTTTGACGCCCTTCTCTCAGGGATTCTGTTTTTCCTCCTCTGGAAAGGGGTCCCGGAGGATTTTGAGCACCTTTGCAACGATTTGAAAAAATGGCTCTACCCGGCCTGGTATTTTCAGAATCTCAAGAGGGGCTTTCGCCGGGCATTTGCCAACCGGCGATTTGCCATGACATTTTCCGCAGTTGCCGTGCTCTTCGTCGTAGGCACCGGTGTCCTCTGGGATAACCTCGCGCGAAAAGTGCCGCCGGAACATTTCAGTTCGGAGGCCGAGCATTTCAAATACGGCAGCGTCGCCGCGATGAACGGATTCCCCCTTTACCTGTGGGAGGTGATTCCCGAGGTCTTTGCCAATCAGTTCCCCAAACCAGGTGGCTGGGAGGCGTTCGGATTCGTAACCGAGCCGGGTCACGCTGTCCCGGTCGGATGGGCCCAACGCACGGTTGGATATCCCGGCATCGCCCCCAATTGCGCCTTGTGTCACACGGCGACGTATCGAACTGCTCCGGAAAGCCAACGTGTCCTCGTCCCTGGAGGAGCGTCCTCTCGCATTGATTTCGACGGATTTCTCAACTTCCTTTTCCGCATCGCCGACGACTCTCGATTCACGGCCGACACGTTGATGCCGGTCATTGAAAAGAATCATCGCCTCAGCACTTCAGAACGACTGCTCTACCGGTATCTGCTGATTCCCGGGTTTCAGGAGTTTATCCACGGCGCTCGACGGGATTTCGCCTGGATCAAGCTGCGACCCGAATGGGGCCCCGGGCGGATGGACGCCTTCAATATCATCAAGTTCAACCTCTTCCGGTTGACCGATGACGGAACCATCGGCAATGCCGACATCAAGGTCATCTGGCAGCAACAAAACACGGACGGGCACTGGCAACAGTGGAACGGAAGCGGAACCAACACACACGATGCGAACCTGTTCGCCGCCGCCCTGCTGGTGCTCGGCATTCCGGCGGCGCTGGATCAGCCGTCATTCGAACGAATGAACGACTTTCTCTACAAGTTGCCGCCTCCGGTATTTCCGTTTCCAATCGACTCCACCCGATCACAGGCGGGCAGGAAGATCTACGACGAACATTGTGCGCGTTGCCATGCGGTGGGGGCAGAAATGACCGGACAGATAGCCTCCCTCGACGAGATTGGCACTGACCCACATTTTCACGCCATGTGGACTGAACGGCTCGTCGAGCGAATACTGAAGGTGGATGACCCGCCGTTCAAATATTCCGCGGTTCAAGTGTCGGACGGATACGTCAACCTCCCTTTGGACGGCATCTGGTTGCGAAGCCCCTATCTCCACAATGGTTCGGTCCCGACACTCTGGGATCTTTTGCAGAAACCCGAAGATCGTCCGAAGGTTTTTTATCGTGGAATCGACGTGATTGACGCTGAGAAGGTCGGTTTCATCTCGGAAGAACCTATCGCAGGGAAAGATGGATGGCGATTCGACACCCACCGACTGGGTAACAGCAATAAGGGCCACCGCTATGGAACAGAATTGCCGGAACAGTCTAAGAGGGATTTAATCGATTA
>CALBIE010000073.1 GCA_937893495.1 uncultured Verrucomicrobiales bacterium
GAGTTCTGCCGATACGTCGCACTCATCACCATCAACTTGATCAGCGATTTCATGTCCCATTTGCGACGCACAAACTCGGTTGCGAGCCAATCCAGCAATTCGGCCTGGACGGGTTGCGCGGTTTGCATGCCAAAGTTTTCCGGTGAATCGACAAATCCACTGCCAAATAATTGTTGCCACAGGCGATTCACCGCGACCCGGCTCGTGAGCGGATGACGCTCATCCAGCAGCCAGCGGGCGAAACCCAATCGGTTCCTCGGCAAATTGGCCGCGAAGGGCGGAAACATCGCGGGTGTGGACGGTTGTACCTGCTCGCCGGGCTGATCGAATTGACCCTGCACTCGCGTGAAGCTAATCCGACCGGTCACATCTTCCATCACCATCGTCGTCGGAATTGAATCGTGGTGCGTTTTGCGCGCGCGCGCGGCGAATCGCACGGCATCGCGCAACGCCTTCGCCCATTCCGGTGCGGCGTGCTCGAAAAACAAGGCGCGAAGATAATTGCGTTCGGCATCCGTTCGGCGTGAATCCGGTTTGGCGGCGATGTCGGCAACCGATTTCCAAATCGCGAGGACACTGACCTCATCATTGGAAAGCGGGCGGCCATAAAAACGCATCTCGTCAATTGCCCCGCGAAAACCCGGCCAAAGCCTGCTGTGACCGAGAATAAACGGTTCATGGTTTTTTTTCCCATCGACTGAACTGTCCTGAATCACATGGATGGGTGTTTCAACGCCATCGAGATACACGCGGTGCGCCAGCATCTGCACGCGTCCGTCACAGGTCAGCGCGAAGTGGTACCATCGATTCGCGGCCAGCTTCTCCTTCAACTCGAACCAGCTCACGGCGTAGTTCCAGCGAGCCGACAACAGGAAGCGCAATCGCCTGTCCTTGATCTCAATCAGCGTCCCGATGCGTTTGTCCTCGGGATCGTCGAGTTCGGAAATCAGAACACCGTCACGGAGGTCGTCCAGCTTGAACCAGAACGAAAACGTCCATTCCTGTTTTGCCCAGAGATTTCCGACCGAGCGATTGAATTCGTAATAGGCTCGTCCATCAAAAGCCATTGCCTTGCCGTGCACTCCGGGAACCAATCTGACCTGGCCATTCATCGAATGACCTTTCGTTTCCCATTCATCGAATTTGAAACGATCCTTCAACCCGTACCGCGGCACGGGCTGGAATTCGTTTCCGGGTCGCAGGGACTTCTCCCATTCCAACTGTGCCGTCGCAAGGCGGGGTTCCGCGTCGCCCATTCGCTGCCGCACGGTCAGCAGATTCCTGTCCAATTCCATCAACCGCGCCTGTTGCTCGCGCGTCGGCGTCTTCAATCGAGGATGGGAATTGTCGAGAATCGCCTGCCCGTTCTCGGGCACCTTGTCGAAGAACGCCAGCATCTCGTAATACTCGCGCGACGAAATGGGATCGAACTTGTGATCGTGACAACGGGCGCAGCCGACCGTGAGTCCGAGCCAGACCGTTGCGGTCGTCTCCAGCCGGTCAGTTGCGTTTTCAAAAACTGATTCACTTTGAATCGTGCCACTCCCCTTGTCGTAACGATGATTGCGATTGAAGCCGGTCGCCAATCGTTGATCCAGCGTCGCGTTCGGCAACAGATCACCGGCGAGTTGTTCGATGGTGAATTGATCAAACGGCAGATTCCGGTTGAACGCTTCGATGATCCAGTCGCGCCAGCGCCACATCGAGCGATCGCTGTCGCTCTGAAAACCGTCCGTATCCGAATAGCGCGCCGCTTCCATCCAGCCCCAGGCCATGTGCTCGCCGAAACGCTCCGATTTCAGCAACCGGTCCACGAGTGATTCATACGCTCGTGGCGATGCATCGCGCACGAAATGTTCCACCTCGCGCGGGGTTGGCGGCAGACCGCACAAATCGAGAGATAACCGCCGAATCAGCGTTTCACGTGAGGCTTCGGGACGCGGTTGCCATTCCGTCTCATCCAGTTTGGAACGGACTAAGAAGTCGATTTCATTGTGAGTTCCTTGGGCATTTTTCACCTGAGGTATTGATTGCCGGCGCGGTGGCAAAAACGCCCAATGTTCCGCATAATCCGCACCCGCGTTCACCCATTGCCGAAGCAATTCGATTTGTTCGGCGGTCGGCCGCCGATGCGCAATCTTCGGCGGCATCGCATATTCGGGATCGACCGAGGTAACGCGCCTGATTAACTCACTGTCGGTTGCCTTGCCGGGAACAATGATCGCCCCATTCTTTCCGTCGGCGAATATTCCCCGGCGCGTATCCAGCCGAAGCTTCGCTTTCCGGGCGCGCGCATCCGGTCCGTGGCATTCGAAGCAGTTTTCCGCCAGGATCGGGCGAATCTGCCGATTGAAATCCACCGCCGCACCAATGCCATCCTTGATTACGAAACAGGCACAAACGATTGCCAATCGGCTGACGTTTTTGAATTGGATAGACGAACTGGTCATTTGTCGACATCGGTATGCGATGAATGATTCGCAAGACTTTAGGTCTGTAAACGGCAGACGTCCACTCCCCGGATTGCATTGAAGGTGTTTTGCAAATGGAAAGGCCCGCTGATCGCAAAGCCGACCGCCGGATCAGATCGGGTAAATGACTTCATCTGTGGGATCCGATGCCCACAGATTTACGACGGCGATTTGACCGTGTCGGCTTGCGCTGTTTTGCAGCCGAGTTCGAAATTCCAAAGCCACCGACAAGCTGCCTTGATGTCTTCGAGCACGAGATAATTGATCGGCACGAGGAACAGGGTAATCACAGTCGCGAACAAAACGCCGTAGGCGAGTGAGACTCCCATTGGAATCACGAATTGCGCCTGCGTGCTTTTCTCAAACATCAGCGGAAACAAGCCAACGAAGGTCGTCACGCTGGTGAGAAAGATCGGGCGAAAGCGCGCCACGCCGGCGGTCCGAATCGCATCCGGAATATCCAACCCCTCCGCCCGCCGTTTGTTGACGTAGTCCACCAAGACGAGGCTGTCGTTCACCACCACACCCGCCAGCGCAAGCATGCCAAAGATGCTCATGATGCTCAGGCTCATGCCCATAATCATGTGCCCGAGCACAGCGCCAATGAGACCAAAGGGAATGACAGACATCACAATCAACGGCTGAACATACGAACCAAACGGGATAGCGAGGAGCGCGTATAGGGCAAAGAGCAGTATAATGCCACCAACGATGGCACCATGAAATGATTCGGCCCGTTCGCGGGATTCACCCTCGAACCGGAATTCCATTCCGTGATGGCTGGCCACCAACTCATTTAGAAATTTTTCCAAATCCGCCTCAATCGCCGGAACGTCGGCCGTTTCTTTGTTCACGTCTGCGGTCACACTGATGGTCCGCTGGCGATCCACCCGGCGAATAGTCGAGAATCCGCGCCCCATTTCCACTTCCGCCACTGCCGAGAAGGGCACTTCAATTCCCTCTGGCGTGCGGATTCGCATCTGCTCCAGACTGGATAGAGATTCGCGCTCCGCCCGGGAATAGCGGACCATTACCCGGATGTCATCCCGACCACGCTGGATGCGTTGGGCCTGATCCCCGAAGAATGCCTGGCGCGCCTGTCGTCCGAGGTCTGCCATGGTCAGGCCGAGCAGTTCCGCCTCGGGTTTGATGCGAAGTTTGATTTCCGGCTTTCCGTCCTGGAACGAATCCTGGATGTCAAACACCCCGGAATACGTTTTGAGCCGCGTTTTGATCTGCTCGGCGGCCGCGGAAAGCTCGGTGAAACTCTGCCCGGCCAGTTGAATATCGAGGGGATCGCCACCCCGACCGATCTCCGCGCGAAAGTTCAGTTCCTTGGCTCCGGGAATCGGGCCGATCAGCTGTCGCCATTCACGAACCAGGTCCTGAATGTTCACGGTGCCATCCCGTTCTTCAGGAGGCGTTACCCGGAAAGACACCTCACCAACATGAGATTGCCCTCCACGACCCGATCCACTGCCAGGACGGCCACTCGTGATGCCAGAACCGCCCGCGACAGAAATGATACTCTGAATCGGGCTTTTGCCCGTGGCCGGATCGAGATGCTTCGCCTTCAATTCGATTACCGCCGCCTCGATTCGTTCGACGTGGCGTGCCGTAACTTCTTCCGGCGTTCCCAGTGGCATGGATAATCGCGCCGTGGCCGTCTCACTATCCACGCGCGGGAAGTAAACAAACTTGATCCGCCCCCCACCAACCAGACCGTAAATCAGCATTCCAACTCCCAAAAAAATCGACATTGTCACGTAGCGATGCTTGAGCGCATAAGCCAGCACGGGTTGGTAAATCCTGGCGACGAACAGCTCCAATCCGTCGGAAAACACCCGCTGGATTTTCTGCCACCACGGCACTTTTTTGAAATCGGTACGTCCGGCGGACAGATGTTTCAAGTGCGAGGGGAGGATCAGCTTGGATTCGATCAGCGAAAACAGGAGCACCGGAATAATCACGAGCGGAATCTGCGCAAAGATTTTCCCGCGAAACCCCTCGACCATCAGCAGTGGAACGAAGGCGACCACAGTTGTCAGCACGCCGAAAATAACGGGAACCGCCACTTCCTGCGCGCCATGAATGGCGGCCTCCAGGCCGTTCTCCTTGTGCTGCAGGTGGGTGAAAATATTTTCACCGGTGACGATCGCATCGTCCACTACAATACCCAGCACGAGGATAAACCCGAACAGGCTGAAAATGTTGAACGTCACGCCCAGGAGCGGCATCAGCGAAATGGAACCCATGAACGCCACCGGCACACCGAGGAACACCCAGAACGCGACCATTGGTCGCAGAAAAAGGGCCAGTGTCAGCAACACCAGCACGGCTCCCGAGAGGGCGTTGCGGAGCAGGGTATCAAGGCGACCTTTGACGATCTTGGATCGGTCGTTCCAGAAATTCAGTTTCACACCCGGCGGCAGACGAGCGCCCGCATTCGCCATATAGCCCTTCACCGTTTCGGCCAGATCAATTGCGTTTTGATCACCGACCCGGGACACGGTGATCAACACGCACGGTTCCTGATTGTATCGAGCCACGATGGGCGTTTCTTCGAACTCGTCCTTCACTACCGCCACATCACCGAGCGTCAACCGGGTGCCGTCCGAACGGGTCATCAGCACAATTTTTTCGAAATCCTCCTTCACATACGCCTGCCCCTGCGTGCGCAAAAGGATTTCACCACCCGCGGTCTTGATCGAACCTCCCGGTAAATCCACCGACGAATTAGCGATTGCCCGCGAGACCGCCTGAAACGTGAGGCCATGACGTTGAAGCGTTTCCTCGGACACCTCCACCGCGATTTCGAACGACCGGACAGCTCCAAGACTCACATGCGAAATGCCCGGGAGACTCGCGATATCATCTCTTACCTGTACGCCCAACGCCCGCAATTCGCGCTCATTCAATTGCCCGGACAAAACCACGGCAATCACGGAACTCGTGCGCTGCGCAACGCGAATAGTCGGCTTCTCCGTGTTATCCGGAAACGTCGTAATCGCGTCCACCCGGCTCTTGATGTCGTCGAGCAATTCACGTGGGTCGAACCCCTTCTCCACTTCCACCGTAATACCACCCGCGCCTTCCGCCGAGGAAGAACTGATCTTCTTAATACCGACCAGATCCTGAATTGATTCCTCCACGCGCACCACCACTGCTTCTTCGACTTCTGATGGAGTCGCGCCGCGGTAATCAACGCCTATCTCGACGATATCCAGATCGAAATCAGGGAACACCTCGGTCGGGATACTGGTATTAAGACTGTATGCACCGGCAAATACGACGGTGAACATCAGCAGGTTGGCCGCAACGCCATTCCGGGTAAACCATGCGATCAGGCCGTTCATCGATTCAACCCTCCCTCAGACTTCGAAGCGCCACCCCTCGACACCGTAGCCCCTTGCAAACCATTGAGGCGGCAAGCCGGCGCGCCTTTCCGGAGGGAACACCGGCTGGCAGCCGGCTTAACGCGTTCGTGAATTCGAAGATTCATCTGGCCTCCCCCTTCTTGTTTCCAGCCCCCGGTTTGCCACCACTTTTCTTGCTTGCTTCGCCCTTATTGTCTCCGCCCGGAGGTCCCTTTTTACCAGCATTACCCGACCCGCTACCGCCGCCTTTCTTCCCACCGGGCGGACCCTGTCCTTCGACCATTCGCGGCGGGGCGCCATCAATCTTTGGCACGACCTGCGAGCCTTCCGCAGCGAAGGGAAGCGGTGTCTGGCACAAGACTTCGCCAGTTTTTAAACCGGCGGCAACAATGACGCTGCGGGAATCGCGTTGAATGATTTCCAAAGGTCGGCGGTGCAAACAATTCTTGTCGTCGATAATGAGAACTTCGTCACCCGGACGCACCGTCGAGCGCGGCAACACAAAGACGTTGGTCATCATTCGACCTCGAATTTCTGCCTGTACAAACATACCGACTTTAAGCGGCGGCCGTCCGTTGGCCGTGCGACCGTAAGGGTTTTCCACTTGCGCCACCACAAACAACTGCCGACTCCGAGTGTCCATGGCACCTTCCGCCTGCACGACACGCCCTTTCCAGGAAGCCGCCGCTTCGCCCACCCGGCTTTTGAAGATGACTTCCGGTCCCGGAGGGATGTCGGACGGCGCATCGCCACGATAGACCTCCGGGATGTCCACGTAGGCAAGCTGGTCGTTCGAGAGTGGCAACCGGATTTCGGCATAGTCCACCGCGTAAATATTCGCCAGCACGCTGCCCGGGGACACATATTGCCCGACATCGACGCGTTTGGTCATGATTCGTCCCGCATAAGGCGCGGCAATACTGACGCGCTGAAGATTTCGCTGGGCTTCTTCCAAGCGGGCGCGGGCGGATTCGACGCTTGCTTCGGCCTTGGCCAATTGGGGCTTGCGAAGCACCAGCGGACTCGGTTCACCACCCTCACCCAATTTTTTCCAATCCTCCAGTGCCTGTTCAGACTGCGCTTGTTCCAATTCCAAATTTGTCGTCGCCTCTGTCAACACCGCCCGAGCCACGGTCAGGGCAGATTCGTAGTCGCTCGAATCCACCAGCACGAGCACTTCGCCCTTCTCGAAGAATCCACCGTCCCGGAAATTCGGGGAAATCTTTGTCACCAGTCCGCTGACTTCGGGAATGAGGGTGCTCTCCGTGCGCGGCCGAACCGTGCCCTGGCACTGCAACCAAATTTGGTAATTGGTCGGCGAAAGGCGGGTCGCCTCGACGTGGGTCAAATTGCGTGGCGCCGAGAACCGTTGCGGAGGCGGGCGCGAATCAATCATCTTCTTCGCGTACCAGCCGCAGCCGGCCAGCACGGCCAAGGGAATGATAAACCGGAAAATCTTCATGGTCGGGTCTCTGATGCGTCGTTCACGGGGGGAACGGTCGATAAGTTGAACGGTGGTTTGATAAAAAATTCGCCCCCGAGTGCCAGATACAAATCGATGCGATTCTGCAACCGGTTGCGACTGATCAGCAGCAGGGATCCTCGGGCCGAAACTGACCGCCGTTGCGATTCCAGAACCGTCACGATATCCACCAGTCCCCTCGTGTACTGATCCCACGCCAGTTCCTCGGCGGCAATCGATTCGGTTGCGGCAACCTTCAGTGCCGCCTCCTGCTCACGCAGATAAATTTCACTGCCCAGAGCGTTCTCAACTTCCTGACAAGCCCCTAACACTGCCTGGGAATACGTGGCAATCTGCTCAACCAGCACTGCTTCCGCCCGCATCCGGGCACCCTTCAATTGTCCGCCGCGAAATATCGGCTGCACCAGATTCGCGGCCAGTCGCCAGACGTTCTGCTGGGGTTCGAGCAATTCTTCGAGGGCTGATGAGGAATACCCCGCGGACGTCGTCAGGCTGATATTGGGCAGCAGGTTTTTCTTCACGTCCTTAAACCTCTCATCGGCCGAGGCCAACCGTCGCTCCGCGGCGACCAGATCCGGCCGCCGGGCAAGCAACTCGGAGGGCAATCCCGCCGGAACCTCGCGCTCAATTATTGGCAACGCGGACGCAGCGACAATCTTGTCGGCCGGGTAACGACCCAGTAGGACTTCCAACGCGCGGGCGGATTCGTCCCGTTCGCGCCGGCGCGCTTTGCGGATACTTTCCGCACTCGCGACATTGGCGCGAGTCAGGCGGACATCCAGAGCCTTGCCAACACCGCGCTTGAACCGCTCCTCCAGCACCGTGAGATTGGTCTTAAAGCTTTCATGAGAACTTTCCGCCAGGCGCAATTGCAGGTCCGCCTCAATCAATCGAAACCAACTCTTGGCTGTATTGGCCGCAAGCGAAAATCGAGCTCCGAGGAGATCCGATTTCGCCGCTTCCAGATCCGCGTAGGCCGCGCGACTGCGGTGAGCCAATCGACCCCATAAATCCAACTCCCAGGCAAAATCCAGACCAATGTCAAACTGGTCGGTTTTCGGACTCGTCAGGCGAAAACCGCTACTGGAGGTTCGCTTGTTACGGGCCGCCCCAAAATCGCTGCTTAAAGTGGGCAGTTGAACCGCTCGACCAATCTTGGCCGCTCCGAACGCGGCCATCAGGCGGGCAGCGGAGATTTGCAGATCAAGGTTCTGTTCCTGCGCCTCGGCAATGAGTCCGTTCAACTGCGGACTGTTAAAGTCAGCCAACCATCCCTCCACCGATGATGCATTGCTGGAAGTCGAAACACTGTAGCTCGGCGGCGCGGAGATTTTGCTGAGATGCGACTTGTTGTCCGCTGTGCCGCATCCGACGAGTCCTGTCAGAACTCCAGCCAACAGCGCCACCGGCCATTTGGCAACCGCAGTGCGCCCACGTCCTGCTCCAGTGAAGGAAATGTCGAAACCCATCATCGTAACTCGAACTTCAGAAAATGGAATTGTGATAACAGTCGTTCTTGATTTCAGGTTGGGCTATCGGGTGCGG
>CALBIE010000074.1 GCA_937893495.1 uncultured Verrucomicrobiales bacterium
CCGCAATGACGACGCCGCTTTCAAAATTGTTGCGGGAACGGCCCGGAGCATGGGAATTGAAATAATCGACTAAACCTGAACGCGGGAGAGCATTTGCTCGCATGCACCGCCATTTAGATCATGCCCAGTAAAAGATACAAAAAAGCCACTGAATTGCTAGAAGCGACCAAGACGTATTCGTTGCCCGAGGCGGTCGCCCTGATCGGCAAGTTTCCGAAGGCAAAATTCGATGAAACGGTCGAAGTTTCCTTCAGGCTCGGAGTGGATCCCCGCCAGTCTGACCAGATGGTGCGCGGCACGGTTCCCTTGCCCAATGGAAGCGGTAAACAGGTTGTCGTCCTGGTGTTTGCCAAGCCGGGAGCGGCGTTTGATGCAGCCAAGGAAGCAGGTGCAGAATTCATCGGTTTCGAGGACATGATCGCCAAATGCCAGGCGGGCTGGACAGGTTTCGATGTCGCCGTTGCTACGCCCGATGCAATGATCGAAGTGCGCAAACTAGGCAAAGTTCTCGGTCCGCGTGGCCTGATGCCAAATCCGAAGACTGGCACGGTGACCGAAGACACCGGTAAAGCGGTCAAAGAGGTCAAGGCTGGCCGGGTGGAATTCAAGGTGGACAAGACATCCAATTTACATGTGGTCGCCGGTAAGGCGTCCTTCGCCAGTGATAAACTGGAGGAAAACGTCCGGGCGATCTTTGAAGCTGTTGGGCGGGCCAAGCCGGGTAGCAGCAAGGGGGCTTTCATTCGCAGTTGCACATTGTCCGCTACGATGAGCCCGCCCGTGCGAGTGGACAGCAAAGAGATTCCAATCAATTAACCCAACCACTTCAAACAGGATTATCCGATGCGCGCAGAAAAGCAGATTATAACAGCAGAATATCTGGAACGGTTAAAGGCCTCCCCGTTCTTCATCACCGTTGATTACACGGGCCTTAAGGTGGAACACTTCTCCGAATTGCGGAATCGTCTGGCCAAAACTGGTGCTGAAATTCACGTCATTAAGAACACCATCTTCAAGGTTGCCGCCAAGGAAGCCGGGATTGCCGATCTTGCCGGATCGATGGTGGGTCAATTGGCAATCGTGACTGGACAACAGGATGTAGCCTCGTCGGCGAAGGTTCTGAAGACTTTTGAAAGTGAGTTTGATCGGCCGAAATTGAAATTCGGGTATCTCGGTGACGAGAGGCTTGAGTCGGACCAGCTCAAACAGATCGCGGACTTGCCGCCGCTTGATGTATTGCGTTCGCAAATTTTGGCCGTCATCAACGCACCGGCGCAGAAACTCGCGACCATGATTAACACGCCGGCGACGCAGTTGGCCCAGGTTATCCGCGCGCGCGTCGAAAAGGAACAGGCTGCGGCAAAATAAGTCTTTAGTATTTGTCCCGAAACACGGGGCATTGATGGAAACGAAACAAAATAGTAAATCGTCGGTTTGCAGGCCGTGAACTTAAAACGCCAATGGCCGTTGGTAACGACGAAACTGGAAAGGCAAAGAAATGGCAGATATAACTAGCATAGTTGATGAGTTGAGCAAATTGACGGTCCTCGAAGCGGCGGACCTGGTGAAAAATCTGGAAGAAAAATGGGGTGTGACCGCCGCCGCGCCGGCAGCCGTGGCTGTGGCTGGAGCAGCAGCAGGCGCTGCAGCACCTGCGGAAGAAGCAAAGGATTCGTTTGATGTGATCCTTGCTGATTTCGGAGGCAACAAGATCGCTGTCATCAAAGCAGTTCGTGAGGTGAAGTCTGGTCTGGGATTGGCGGAAGCCAAGGCCTTGGTCGAAGGCGCACCGAAGGCCGTGCTTGAGGGTGCTCCGAAGGCAGAAGCCGAGGAAGCCAAGAAGAAACTCGAAGCAGCTGGCGCTAAAGTTGAACTTAAATAATTCGCTGAGTTTTGGGTGGCGGGCACGTCCCGTCACCCTACCTACTGCCGAATCGGTCGGCGGGACCCAATCTGAGATTGGTAATACGATAGTAAATTTTTTTCAGGCAGACTTTCAGCCGGACGCTGAAGGCCATGCCTGATTTTGTCTCCAACTGAAAATAGAACGTCCGGGTGCAAACCCGGGCCATCCCGAAGCGCTAACATGGCAAAAACAACAGAACGCATCAACTTCGGCAAAATCACTGAAGTGATTGCCCCGCCGGATCTCATCGAGATTCAGAATAATTCCTACCGGGAATTCCTTCAGGCTGGTGTGTCGCCGGGCAAGCGCAACATTCTTGGCCTCGAGGCTGTATTCAGCGAAGTATTTCCGATCGAAAGTTACGACGGTAAGACTGTGTTGGAGTACGTTGGCTACGACATCGGCGAACCAAAGTTGACCTGGCTGGAATCGTTGCGTGAGGGTGTGACCTTTGGGGCTCCGCTACATGTGACGTTCCGGCTTCGCGACGAAAAGGGTGCTCGTGAGGAAAAAGTTTTCATGGGCGAGATGCCGTTGATGACACCGCAGGGATCGTTTGTGATCAATGGCGCGGAGCGTGTTATCGTCAGTCAGTTACATCGTTCGCCGGGTATCGCATTCGAAGCAACCCGACATCCAAACGGAAAGTTTCTTCACTCTTTCCGGATTATTCCTGATCGCGGTTCGTGGTATGAAGCGCAGTTCGACACGAACGACATGCTTTTCATTTATTTGGATCGTAAGAAACGGCGTCGCAAGTTTTTGACGACTACTTTTTTCCGTGCCATCGCCTTTCTTGACGGCGATGCGAAGAAGGGTGAAGTCCGTGGCACCGATGAAGAAATAATCCGCCTCTTTTACGATATCGAGGAAATCTCGGTCAAACAGGCAGAAAAGCTTGAGGACATCGCCAAGAAGGTATTGGTCGAAGACGCTATAGACACCGAAAAACTTATCGTGGTTGCGCGGGCGTTTGAACCGTTGTCCAAGGCGGTGGTCAAGCAGATAGCCGAGTTGGGCCTCAAGAAAATTCGTGTCGTGGACACGTCCGTTGACGATGGAATCATTATCAAGTGCCTGAAAAAAGATCCTACGAAGAACGAGGAAGAGGGACTTAAAGATATTTATCGCCGATTGCGACCGGGTGATCCACCGACCGCTGCCAATGCCCGAGCTTTGATTAAACGGTTGTTTTTTGATCCGAAGCGTTACGATCTCGGGCGGGTCGGACGTTACAAAATCAATCAGAAACTCAATTTCGCCGATGGCGAGATATCGCGAATTCTGACGAAGGCCGACCTCGTTGAGGCTACCAAATACCTCCTCCGCCTTAAGTTGGGTGAAGGCTCGATTGACGATATTGATCATTTGGGTAGTCGTCGAGTGCGCACGGTCGGTGAGTTGCTGGCCAACCAGTGTCGTGTTGGCCTTGCTCGTACCGAGCGCCTGGTCAAGGAACGCATGACCCTCTTCGATCAAGAGGTGGACACAATGACTCCTGCAAAACTGATTAATCCTAAAGCATTGTCCGCCGTCGTTCGCGATTTCTTTGGCCGCAGTCAGCTTTCGCAGTTCATGGATCAGATTAATCCCTTGGCGGAACTGACGCATAAGCGACGGCTGTCCGCGCTTGGGCCAGGCGGATTGTCACGTGATCGCGCAGGTTTTGAAGTGCGCGACGTTCACCCGTCTCACTATGGGCGCATTTGTCCAATCGAAACACCCGAAGGTCCGAACATCGGATTGATTGCCTCGCTCGCGTCATTTGCACGGGTGAACGATTTCGGATTCATCGAGACGCCTTATCGAAAAGTGGTCAAAGGCAAAGTCACTGCGACGTTGGATTACCTCACGGGCGACCGCGAGGAACAGTTCATTATTGCACAAGCAAATGCGCCGATTGATGAGAAGGGTCGTTTCACTAACCCGCGCGTCAACTGCCGCAGCAAGGGGGACTTCATCGACGTGGAACCTGAACGGGTGAATTACATGGACGTTTCACCCAAGCAACTTGTTTCTGTTGCCGCCGGTTTGATTCCGTTCCTCGAACACGATGATGCCAATCGCGCGTTGATGGGTTCGAACATGCAACGCCAGGCGGTTCCGCTGCTCTGCACCGAGGCTCCCTTTGTGGCTACCGGGTTGGAAGGACGTGTGGCACGTGATTCGATGGCTGTACTCGTCGCCGAGGAAAATGGTAAGGTGGCGTCCGTCACGGGCGACCAAATCGTTATCACCAGCGATGGCAACATGCCCGACAGCAAGAAGAAGCTGAAAACCGACGCGGCCCATGGCGTTTATGTTTATCCAATTCGGAAATTCATGCGATCAAACGCCGCGACTTGCATCAACCAGAAGCCGCTCGTCAAAAAGGGCGACTCGGTAAAGAAGGGTGATGCCATCGCGGATGGTCCCTGCACCGAAGGGGGAGAACTGGCACTGGGTCGAAATGTGCTCGTCGCCTTTATGCCGTGGAATGGCTACAACTTTGAGGACGCCATCCTGATCAGTCAACGTATTGTCAAAGATGACGTCTTCACGTCGATTCACATCGAAGAATTCGAGGTTAGCGCTCGAGACACGAAGCTGGGACCGGAGGAGATTACCCGCGACATTCCAAACCTCGGTGAAGAAGCGCTTAGAAACCTTGGCCCTGATGGTGTTATTCGTATCGGGGCGGAGGTCAAACCCGGTGAAATCCTCGTTGGAAAAATTACTCCCAAGAGCGAAACTGAACTCGCGCCCGAAGAACGATTGCTGCGTGCCATTTTCGGTGAAAAGGCAGCGGATGTGAAAGACACCTCACTCAAGGTGCCCTCCGGCACCTATGGCATTGTGATGGATATCCAGGTGTCCGCCAAAAAGGCCAGCGACTCCATCAGGACATCGGTACCGCTTAACAAGGACGCCAAACGCGCTCAAAAACAAATTGGCGAGGAGCACAAGACCAAGATGGACGGATTGCGCGAACAGTTGACCGAGGCACTCTCCAACATCCTGCTGGGTGAGAAGATTCCGCTCGACGTCGTCAACAGTGAGACTGGCGAAATCATCATTCCTGCCAATCGAAAGATTACCAAGACACTCCTGCGAAAGCTGGCGTCGGTATACGACCGCATTGATATCGATCCCTCGCCGATTCGTAACAAGATCAACGAAATCATTGGTACATTCAAACGCAAGTTTGATGACCTGCAAATGCAGTATGATGAGGAAGTCGAACGCAATGAGGCCGGCGAAGACGTGGACCCTGGCGTTGTCAAATCCGTGAAGGTATTCATCGCCTCCAAGCGAAAGCTTTCCGTGGGTGACAAGATGGCCGGGCGTCACGGCAATAAAGGTGTCGTGGCAAAGATTGTACCGGAGGAAGACCTCCCGTATATGGCGGATGGAACTCCGGTTGATATCGTGCTCAATCCGCTCGGTGTGCCTTCGCGAATGAACGTCGGTCAGGTGTTGGAAACTCATCTTGGCTGGGCGGCAAAAATTCTAGGCATGAAATACGCCACTCCGGTGTTTGATGGCATCAAGGAAGTGGACGTGCGTAACTATCTGGTTGAAGCTGCGGAAAAATCCCGGACTGAAGCCAACGTCAAATTGGTCGGCGAGAATGGCAAGGCAACGCTCTATGACGGGCGTAGCGGCGAGCCGTTCGATCAGGAAATCGTGGTCGGCTACATCTACATGTTGAAACTCGGGCATCTTGTGGCAGACAAGATTCATGCCCGCGCGGTTGGCCCTTACTCGTTAGTCACTCAACAGCCACTCGGTGGCAAGGCACAATACGGCGGACAACGTTTCGGTGAAATGGAAGTGTGGGCGATGGAAGCGTATGGCGCTGCCTATACTTTGCAGGAGTTGCTGACCGTGAAATCAGACGACGTGCAGGGCCGTACGCGCATTTACGAAAATATCGTCAAGGGTGACAACGCTCTTGAGGCCGGCGTGCCGGAGTCATTCAACGTGCTCGTGAAGGAAATGCAGTCCCTCGGGCTGGACGTAAAGGTCGGATTCTCCGGCCCGCAAGGACAACAACAGGCCAGCGCCTCGGCTCTGGCTACCTTTGGTAACTGATTCTCATCCGTATCAACCGAACACCATTATGATCTCAGCAAAAGAAACTGCACGCGAACTTCTTGGCCTTGACAAGGTCAACATGGTTGAATACGTCGCCATTTCCGTGGCGTCCCCGGAAAACATCCGCGCATGGTCCAAAGGCGAAGTAAAGAATCCCGAGACCATCAACTACCGTACTTTCAAACCGGAAAAGGGCGGCTTGTTTTGCGAACGCATTTTCGGTCCAGTCAAGGATTGGGAATGTTCCTGCGGCAAGTACAAGCGCATTAAGCACCGTGGCGTTGTTTGTGATCGTTGTGGTGTGGAAGTGACTTTGGCGCGTGTTCGCCGCGAGCGGATGGGGCATATCGAACTTGCGGTACCGGTGTCGCATATCTGGTTTTTCAAATGCATGCCTTCCCGCATTGGTCTGATGCTGGACATGACCGCGCGGAATCTCGAACGCGTTATCTATTACGAGGATTACCTCGTAATCGATCCGGGCAATACGCCATTGCTCAAACACCAGTTATTGAGCGAGATGGAATTCCGGGAAGCCCGGGAGACTTACGGCATTGACGCCTTCGTGGCAAAGATTGGAGCCGAAGGCGTGCGCGATGCGTTGGCCAATGTCGAATTGGAATCAACCATTGTCGATTTGCAGCAGGCAATGACCGAAACGCGTAGCAAACAGATTCGCAAAAAACTCGCCAAACGCATCAAATTGCATCAGGGCTTCATTACCTCAAAGGCGCGTCCTGAGTGGATGATTCTGACGGTGCTGCCGGTAATTCCTCCGGATCTTCGTCCGCTTGTTCCATTGGAAGGTGGACGTTTCGCCACCTCGGACCTTAACGATTTGTATCGCCGTGTCATTAACCGGAACAACCGGTTGAAGAACCTGCTCCAACTCAAAACTCCGGAAGTCATCATCCGCAACGAAAAGCGAATGTTGCAGGAAGCCGTGGATGCATTGTTTGATAATGGTCGCCACGGTCGCGCCGTAACCGGTGCAGGCAATCGTTCGCTCAAGTCGCTCTCCGATATGCTCAAGGGTAAGAGCGGGCGCTTTCGTCAGAATCTGCTGGGCAAACGCGTCGATTATTCCGGTCGATCCGTCATCGTCATTGGTCCGGAACTCAAACTGCATCAATGTGGTTTGCCGAAAAAGATGGCGTTGGTCCTTTTCGAACCGTTCATCATTCGCAAGCTGAAGGAACGCGGTTATGTCCATACCGTTCGTTCGGCGAAGAAAATGATTGAACGCCAGGCACCTGAAGTCTGGGATATCCTCGAAGAAGTTACCAAAGGCCATCCGGTCATGTTGAATCGTGCCCCGACGCTTCACCGTCTGTCGATTCAGGCTTTTGAGCCGGTCCTGATTGAGGGTGAAGCGATTCGTGTTCATCCGCTCGTCTGCACGGCTTACAACGCGGACTTCGATGGTGACCAGATGGCGGTGCATGTGCCGCTGTCAGTGGAAGCGCAGTTGGAAGCGCGTCTGCTGATGATGGCGCCCCTCAATATTTTCAACCCTTCGAGCGGCAAGCCGATCATGACGCCTTCGCAGGACATCACACTGGGATGCTACTACCTGACAGCTGAACCGAGGGTAAATGCGAACACGAAGACTAGAAAACGAGTGATGCTTTTTGGCTCAAAGAGTGAGGTGGTATTCGCTCACTACGATGGCGAACTTAAAACGCATGATAAGATTTTCCTCGCGAATCCCGACCGTGGTCGTGAGACCACCTACGGAGATTCCGGCGCCAAGGTCATTGAGACTACCGTCGGTCGCGTCATCTTCAGCGAAATCTGGCCCGACGAACTTGGATTCCCGAACATTCCGATGACCAAGGGTAACCTCGGTCAAATTATTTGGAATTGCTACAAAGTCTCCGGGCATCAGGCGACCGTCGACGCTTTGGACAAGCTTAAAGCCCTTGGGTTTTACGAAGCCACGCAGTCCGGCTGTTCTATCGGCATCGATGACATGATTATTCCGGTAGAGAAGAAGAAGGAAATCGACGCCGCGATGAAGCAGATCAACCAGGTTGAGAAGCAACATCGTTCAGGCGCTATTACCTCCGGAGAGCGCTATAACAAAATTATCGATATCTGGACTCATTGCACTGACCAGATCGCCAACGTCATGCTCAAGACGCTGGAACACAACCAGGGCAAGGCGGAGTATAATCCGGTTTACCTGATGGTCGAT
>CALBIE010000075.1 GCA_937893495.1 uncultured Verrucomicrobiales bacterium
TGCCCGTTCATTATTTCACCATCCGCGGCAATATTATCACCGGGCCTTACGCGAATTACGTCACCCACGGTCAGTTCCTTGGCAGCCACCTCTTCCTCAGAGTCATTTCGTAATCGCCTTGCTTTGGTCGGCGTCAGTTTGATGATGGATTCGATTGAAGCCCGCGCCCCGGCAGCCGTTCGGCTTTCGATAATCTCGCCGATCAACATGAAAAACGCCACCACCCCAGCCGTTCGATAGTCTCCGGTCGCCAGAGACGCCAATACGGCCAGACTGACCAACTCATTGATTCCGTATTCACCGCGTCGGAGATCTCGCACCGATTTCATCAATATGGGGGCACCAAGAATGAGCGCGCCCACGACCGCACTGATTGAGGCCACTGCCGAACTCTGGTGAAAGAACCACTCGACAGCGAAAGAGTTCAATATGAAAACCATACCGATGAACGTCATCCACAATCGACTGATCGACTGCTGGACGGCGACCCGTGCCTCGCTCTGCTGCTGCGCTTCAACAAGTTCCTCTTCCATTGGTTATCTCCCGGTCCTAAGGACTTCCTTCCGCTCCTGCGGCGTACGATTAAGCTGAAGTTTAATTTCTCGCGATGAACCGTCAGCCCTGAGTGGAATGAAAAAAGTATCCTGAGCCCCGGCCAGCACTTCCTTAAAGGTCTCGGCACTCAGGCGACGCATAAACAATCCTGGATTATCCAGGTAGTAGGGATATTGATCGGTAAACGATCGAGCCTCGGCACCCACGGAGAGTACCAGGCGATTGCTGACGGTAACCCCCATCCCGATGATTGAATTGGCCTCACCCTGAGCGGTCTGAACAATGGTCTTCGCTTCACCCTGGGCATCGTTGATGCGCTTGCCTCGTTCCTGTTCCGCCGCCAGCACATCTTCGAACGCCTTTCGCACCGCGATCGGTGCAATGACTTTAACATCAAACGGCCCCAGCGTGATACCCAGCGGGTGGTCCACGAGCAACTCGTTAAAATGGCCTAATACCGATTCCTTGAAAGAGATTTTATCCCGGTAGATGGCTCTGTCCGCCGTGAATTCAGAGGCGGCGTGAATCAATGCACGGTTCAGGGCGTTACGCAGAATGTCCGTCGCATCCGTGTGCTTGAAGGCGTAAACAACAGGATCAGCAATGCGGTATTTCAACGTCGCCTCGGCGTGGATAATGTTTCCGTCCGCCGCCAGCAGGTAACCATCCACTCCTGGCATCAGTTCCTGAAATTCCGACGGTTTCCGGCCCAATGCCGCATCTTCAGCCGAAATGAAATACCAGCCTGTGCTCGAAGAGACGGAATGGCTTTCACCAACCGGAATCCGTACAATCTCATCGATGGGATATGGAAATGCCACATGCAATCCCGGACGTTTTAAGGCCAGATCTCCAGCGCCAACCGGTTTACCAAAACGCATCACTACAGCCACCTCATTCGACTCGACCATGAACCAGCCCGACAACAAGAAAGCGATCACGACCCCCACCATGACAAACTTGAGCACGAGAAAGATGCTCCGTAGCGCATCTGCCAGCGCCATCGAACCCGTATCCTGCCGAGCGCGCTTCTCTGGCGGGCCTGGGGCTGGCTCAGCAGGATTATTTCGGGCAAGGTTTTCGAGTAGGTCGCTCATTTTTTCTGCGCACCAGTTCCCTTGTTGAGTTGGACGGGCAATTCCAGATTGTCGCCGCTGTACGATTTCAACCGATTGAAAGGCGGCGTCTGCTGATCCAGCACCAGCGTGGCCCGATCTTTCAAGGCGGCGCTCAGCGCCTTCATTTCGAGAAGAAACACCGCCAATTCAGGATTCTTTTGAAAGACCGCAAAATGTTTGGCCGCTTCAGCCTCGGCCTGTCCCTTGATTACGGTTGCCTCGGCCTCGGCTTGCGCCAGCAGTTCCTGTTTGGCTTGATCGGCCTCGGCCTTGATGCGGATAGATTCAGCCTCACCCTCACTTTGAAATTGTTTCACCAGACGCTGCCGCTCGGCCCGCATGCGTTCAAACACCTTTTCCGTGATGCTCCGCGGCAGACCAATTTGCTTCAGTCCCACGAGATCGACTTGAACGCCATAGTTTTCCTGAGCTTTCGGGCGAATGGCCGTCAACATATCGGCCTCCATTTGCCCCAGCTTGACATCGGCCCGGTTGGTCGAAATTAAATCCCCGAATGCGTAGCGCCCTATAACGCCGTTCTTAGTGTCCCGCACAAGACTCTCCAAAACCTCTTCGACTTTTCCCTGATCACCACCGGGAAACCGCTCAAGAAACAACTTTGGATCGTTGATTTTCCATCCGATGAACACCGACACGAGCAGATTCCGGCCATCCGCGGTCGTCGTTTGTTCGAATTTGCGTTCAAAGGTTCTTAATCGGTTATCAAGTTTGTAGACCTTATTCATCGGCCACGGCAGACGAAAATTCAGCCCGGGTTCCGCAATACTCTTCTCGAATTTTCCAAATCGAGTCACCACAGCAACCTCGGTCTGTCGCACTTGGAAAAGAAAAAGGATTACGAGGAAAATCAGTGCCAGCAGCCCTCCCACCAGAGGTGTTAAAATATTCTTCTTCATACTCACTATTTTGACTCTTCTTCTGAAATTTCTTTGCTCTTTGGGCTCATCTTAATATCCAGCAAATCAGTGGAGAACTTGTCTTCCAGATTTATCCAGTACGAATCGTTGTTGTTAGTCGTCCCGAGAATGTATTTGCGCGCGCCAGCCATCGATTCCACCAGCGTCGCAAGGTAGGTCCGTTGCTTGTAAACCGAAGGCGACGCTAAATACGCTGCAATTTGGTTTGTGAATTGCCCTGATTGCGCGATCGCGTTGGAAATCTTTGCCACTTTGCCGCCCTTTGCTTCGAGCACTCTTTTTCGAGCCTCGGCACGGGACATGGGCAGGGTTTCGGACCGATACGCTTGTGCTTTAAGAATCTTCGTTTCTCGCTCCTGCATGGCGCCAATGACAGCTTCAAAGTCAGGCGCGGTTTCCGTCGGCGGCTGAATGCCCCAAAGCCCTACGAAAAGTATCCTCACCCCGAGACGATGTTGATTGGCCGAAGCCTGAATCAGTGATTGTAGATCAGTCGTCGCCTTCTCGCGACTGCGGGTCATGATGTCGTTCATGTCGATGCTGACGAGATAGTTCAGCACTTCCCGATCCGCCAACCGTCGCAATAGCGTTCCGGCGTCCAAATGGTTACGAGCCCACTGAACAACATTGGTAATCTCAAATTGCACGGGGATATGAACTTGAATCAGATTGACCGGAACCGCCCGCTCAGAGCCTCCCTCCAATTGTATATTGTCCACTTCACGGCTGGCCACCAACATCAGGTTTTCCTCGTGATCATGAGATGCCGTCCAAGTGTGAACATCGTCTCCCAGCGTTTCGCGCGCGTTCTTTTTCTTTTTCTTACCGTCTGATTTCTCACCGTGACTGTGTCCGTGTCCATGTCCATCATCCGCTTCCTCCGATGCTTCCTCCGCATGGTCGTCGTGCCCCCCTCCCCGTTCGTCAAATCCAATGGTGAAGGTTTGAACTGCCCGAGTGGAATACCTGTGCACTCGATCAATTGGCCAGGGCAACTTAAAATGCATTCCCGGCCCAAGCACCTCGCGTGAAAGAACCGGCTTGCCAAAACGTTCCAGCAGGGCTTCTTCCGAAGGTTCCAGTATGATGATGCATGATGAGCCCAGAAAGACCGTGGTCCAAAGGAGAACCAACCACCCGACCGCATGGTCAAGGTAGCGATAAAACCAGGTTTCGCTTACCTTGAATCCGAACTGGTAATCCAGCGCGTGCGCCGCAGTTGAGAAAATACCGCCAGGCTGCCCGAAGATACCCACTAATCGGCTTTCGTAAAGAAGCCGGGAGCGTCGCCCGCTTACTCGCGGTCGGTAAATTTCCATCAAAAGATTAATGGCATTCTCCAGGGCCAG
>CALBIE010000076.1 GCA_937893495.1 uncultured Verrucomicrobiales bacterium
TACCGGGCGGACGGATTGCCGGGCGCATTCCGTGATCACCATTGATCCTGATGACGCCAAGGACTTTGATGATGCCTTCTATCTGGAACGCACGAATGGCAACGAGTGGAAACTCCTGGTACACATTGCCGACGTCTCTCACTACGTCAAACCGGGTTCGGCGTTGGACGATGAAGCGCGCAAGCGTGGCAACTCGACCTATCTCGTTGACCGGGTCATCCCGATGTTGCCGGAGGCGCTGAGCAACGAGTTGTGCTCCCTCAAACCGAACGTGGATCGCCTTACCAAGTGTGTCGAGTTTCTCATTTCCGATGCCGGTCAGGTGTTGAAGTCCCGCTTTTATCCGGCGGTGATTCATTCGCAAAGACGCTTCACTTACAAGGAGGCACTCGAAACCCTTCAGGGAAATCCTCAAGGTGGGATTGAACAGATGCTGCATGACGCCAATCGGCTCGCGCAGCGTATTCGTCGACATCGGTTCCGGGCGGGTTCGCTGGAATTGGATTTTCCAGAATCCAAGATTCGCCTCGATGAAAAGGGCAAGGTCGCGCGCATCGAGCGAATGGAGAACGATATTTCGCATCAACTCATCGAGGAGTTTATGTTGCTGGCAAATGAGGCGGTGGCAGGTCGGTTGATGCAGTTGAAACGTCAGACAGTTTACCGCGTGCATGAAGAGCCGGATCAGAAACGACTGGCCGAGTATCGCGAAGAGGTACTCAGTCACGATGTCCCGTGTGGCAACTTGAGTCGCCCGGGCGAGGTGCAGAAACTGTTGCGTAAACTTAATGATCTCGCCATTGGGTCCGCGCTGAAAATCGGATTTCTTAAATCGCTCATGCGAGCCCGTTATGCGATGGAACCGCTCGGTCATTATGGTCTGGCAAAACGCAAGTACGCGCATTTCACGTCACCCATTCGCCGGTATGCCGATTTGATCGTGCACCGAAGTCTGTTCGACGAAAATTCGAACCGGGGCCGTTCGATCAAGGAAATCGCCGACCACATTTCGCGGACGGAACGCAACTCGGCCGATGCGGAACGGGACAGCAAGGACGTCAAGATGTACGCCTTTCTCGACGCGCAACTCAAGTCAGCGGAACCAACTCGCTACGCGGCATTGGTGACGGACGTCCGTAATTTCGGATTTTTCGTGGATGTGACCGATCTGGGAATGAGCGGGCTCGTGCCCCTTTCGACGATGGACGACGATTTTTACTTGTTCGATCCCGCGCGGCATCATGTCGTCGGCCGTCGCACCCGCAGGATTGTTCGTCTCGGCGACATGATCGAGGTGCAGGTGGCCAAGGTGGATTCCTTCAAGAAGCGGGTGGACTTCAGACTGGTTCGTTCCAGGGGTGGTTCCCGTAGAAAGACCGCTTCGCGATCCGGGGCGTCGGCAAACGCGAAACCAAGCCGAGCGCGCGGGCAGGGTGGTGGGCGAACAACGAGTTCTGCGCAGCCGACCGCCCAATCCCGCCGTCGCCGACGCCATCAGTGAGCGTTCCTGTCGAAACCGACTCTGAACCCGACCGATGCAGTTTGGTGTTGGGGAGCACAGCCGCCTCGGCTGTCCTTCGGAGCGCCCTCGCGCCGAAGCCTCCCCGCACGGCAAACACAAAATGGTGCGCCCTTTCCGCCGCAAGGACCGACAGCGAGGGCGCGCTCCCCAATTCAAAAGACAAAAGAATTGTTGACTGAAAATAGATCGGCAGAGCTCGCAACTCGAATGATGAAAGGTTTTCCAAGGGCTTCCCAACCGTAACGCGAACCCTATTCGTCATTATGGAAATGCGCCCACTGGGACAGACCGGACTCACCGTCTCCCGCCTCGGACTCGGATTGGCGGCATTGGGGCGGCCCGGCTACATCAACCTGGGTCACGCCACGGACTTGCCCGAGAACCACGAGATTGCCCGGATGAATGCCCACGCGCGGGACGTCATAGATGCCGCCTGGGCGGCCGGCGTTCGTTACTTCGATGCCGCGCGCTCCTATGGCCGGGCCGAGGAGTTCCTTGGTGATTGGTTGCGGGAGCGTTCCCGGCCCGAAGTGATCGTGGGTTCCAAGTGGGGCTACACCTACACGGCCGATTGGCAAATCGACGCGGAGGCCCATGAAATCAAGGAACATTCCGTGAATGTGCTCAATCGTCAGGCGGCGGAAAGCGGCGATCGGCTGGGAAGTTTCCTGCGCCTCTATCAAATCCATTCGGCAACCCGCGAAAGCGGGGTGCTGCGGAATGAGGCCGTGCTGAACCGACTCGCGGAGCTGAAGGATTCGGGCCTGGCCATCGGCCTCTCCGTGAGCGGTCCGAAACAGGGCGAAACCATCCTCGAATCGCTGGGAGTCACCGTGAATGGCCGCCGCTTGTTCGATACGGTGCAGGCGACGTGGAACCTGCTCGAAGCCTCCGCCGGACCGGCGTTGGCCCGTGCGCATGAGGCTGGCGTCGGCGTCATCATCAAGGAGGCGCTCGCCAACGGCCGGTTGACTTCGCGCAACTCGGATTCGGCGTTCGAACCGAAACGACAAATCCTCGAATCGATTTCAAGCCGACACGACACGACGATGGACGCCGTGGCGCTGGCGGGCGTTCTGGCTCAGCCGTGGGTGGATGTGGTGTTGAGCGGTGCGGCCAGCGTCGCGCAAATGCACTCGAATCTGCGCGCCTCCACGGTGAACCTGGATGCTGAATCCATCGATCATCTCAGCGGCTTGAGCGAATCGGCCGGGAGCTATTGGAAAACGCGCGGCGACCTACCGTGGAATTGAGCGTTGGGTGAAAGGAGCAGTTCTGAATCTTCCAGGTAATGTTTGTGGGGTGGACATTCTTGTCCGCCGGTTCCGGACTCTCCTGAGTCCGGTTTGAGTTACGGGTTCTTCGAATGTTT
>CALBIE010000077.1 GCA_937893495.1 uncultured Verrucomicrobiales bacterium
GGACAGCATGACGAACGTGGTGGGCACTCTGCTCTTGATCCTCATCGTGGTCCAACTCCAAATCAGCACTGCGGTCGAGACGATTGAGACCGTGTTGAAAAACATCACCAAGGACGATATCGCCAAACTGAGGCAAAAGATCCAACAGCAAAGCAAGGACTTGACGAAAGTTGACCCTATCAATCTGGCAGCGGAACTGAAAAGCGTGGAAGGCCAGGTCAAGGAGACCAAGGAGCGCGTGGATATTTATTCGAAAGAAGGGACCGACAAAGGCTTCGCCCTGCTCTCCGTCAAGGAACTGATTGAGAAGCGAAAAGAATTCAATATCAAGGCGCGTGAGGACCGTAAAAAATTCGCCGAGATCTCCGCTGAGCGCCGTCGCCTGCAGGCCCTTCTGGACAAGACGCCCGAGCCAAAAGCCGCCCCCGCCGCCGAGGTCACCATTCCGGCGGCTCGTCCGGTACCAAAGGGGGCTCAATACGTTGATGTCCTGGTCACCCGCAACCGCGTGTATTTCATGTCCGATGACAGTTATCGTAATTTCGCCCAGAAGTCATACGACGCCGTTAAGCACACAATGGTGTGGTCCAACCGCGTGGACAAGGAGTCCAAAAAGGTGACTGTCATTTACGATCATAAGAAATCGATTGATTGGCTTAATCGATGGGCAACCAACATTGCGGATCCGAATTTGACGGCCCGCTTCCCGATGCGAACAAAAGATAATCGGATTTATCTCGAATTGGTCCCCAAACCCGAAGGCGGATTCAGCATCGAAGACTTGAAGAAGGACGATAATGAGTTTCGCAAACAATTACTTGCTTTGCGCAGAAACCCGAAGTTTGTGCTTTGGTTTCGCGTCAACTGGGACTCAGTAGAGGCCTATATTGAGGCTCGCAATATCGCCCAGGCAGTCGCCATGCCAGCCGGGTGGGAATTTTACCGCTGGGGCGGCCAGGGATTTCATATGGGACCTGAGGTGAACCGATTGGAAAAATACGTTCCATGGGTTCCTCCGACCACCGAGCGCCAGAAATCTTCAGTCGTCCAGATCGCTGCTCCTAAGCGAACGATTGACTAGCACCGCGCGCGAATTTATTAATCATCCCCCCGAGATCACACTCCGTTGATCCCGGGGATTTTTCTGCGCGGACCGGGAACAGCCAACCCTCCCGATAGTCAGAATTAAATAATTATGAAGTTTTCCCGCAGATTGCAGAAACTATTGAAATACAGTCTTGAGAAGTGCCCCCTCACTTTTCCGCTGATGGAGAGCAAGCGTCTGAGCAAGGCTGAACGACGTATCTCCAACTGGGAAAACGCGGGTAGAAAAGGTCGCCCACCAGAACCAGTCAAACACCGCAACCTGCTTGAAATCGCCCGAAAGAACGGATTGAAACTGCTCATCGAGACTGGCACCTATCATGCGGACACCCTTTACGCCCTGCGCAACGAATTCGAAGAATTGCACTCCGTTGAATTGAGTGACGACTATTACTCACTGAGCCGCTTCCGCCTATCAGGCTATCCACATATTCATCTGCATCACGGCGACAGCGCTATTGTTCTCCCCCGAATCGTAGAGGCCCTGCAACGGCCGGCTTTGTTCTGGTTGGATGCGCATTACGGCATCTATCGCGATCACGGTGCCGCCGAAGGCGTTACCTACGCTCCCGTCCTTCAAGAACTCGGCCATATCTTCAGTAAGGGGGGAGCCGTTCGGCACTGCGTGGCGATCGACGACGCCCATTATTTCGGATCAGATAAAAACTACCCCACGATTGATGAAGTCGAAAAATTCTTCACCGACAAGAACATTTCCGTAATGATCCGAAATGACAAAGAGCTCGATTGCCTTTCGATTATTCCCCAATCAGCAGCAACTCCATAACCGCACTTTATACGGTTAAGAAAACCTTTTCGACGGCTGTATTCCAGATTCAATCATCGGTTTGTCACGAACCCGCAAACGGGAAACCGAAGATTTCAGACATCGGATTGGTATCGGCCACGATCGTCTCTTTACAACCGGACTACCGGCTCGCATTACTCGACGATCAAATGAACAAATCCGCTCCCCAACTCTTTGTCGCAGCTCTCCTGATTGCGACGGTCTTCATCCTTATTGGCGTATAAAGCACCAGCACGCACAGCTTCGCGCAGATTGAGATCAATCTGATGATGCTGTCCAAAGCGCTCGGCCTGCTCGTCGCCCTTTTGGCGGGCTACCTGATGGTCGCGCGGGCCGCCGGCGGACACTCGTTCACGGAACTCGCACCGCTTTCGCTGCCATTATTGGCCGGCGTACTTATTTCGGGTGGTCATTGGTCGGTGGCGATTTCCATTGGGCTTATTATCATCGCCTGGATAATCCGCACGATCATTCTGCGAGAGCCACTCCCACCATCGGCGAAACCAGAAGGAGATACAGCGGCGAAATCATAAAACAATTCTTCGCCCACCTGTCTGGCCACACAAAGTGCCTTACAGCCTTCGCGCTGCTGACCGCCTGCGCCACGCCTTCACCGCGTTCCCTCAGCGAAACTGATGTATTTGAGCAGAGTGGCGAGATTCAATTTTTCAGGCACAGAAAAGCCGGACAACTACCCGGGTGAAATCCACTATCCAGTTCCAGATCAATCTCCACCACGTCTGACCATCCAGACCAGCGACAAGTTTTATTTGAAGGAATTGAAACAAACGGAAACCGGTTTTCAAGTGAGTGCCCGCAGGAGTTCGCGTTCCGTCGAAGGGCCACCCGCGCACTGGACCGCCCAAGGTATCCGTGCCCGAAATGAACCGGTTTCCGGCGAGTCAAAAACACCAGATCCGCAGTACAATGGACAGAGAATCGCTACCGCCTGGGGCGCTGCTGATATTTCTCGTACAACCGCGTATGCCGACTCGCAAGACCGACCTCCTCCCCGGCAATCCACATCCGCTGCACACTTGCACGGACATCGAGAATCGAACCGTTGACCGCAATTAGCGTTGCGTCCTTCCCCTGCTCTATTGAACCCAACCGCTTGCCGATGCCCAGAATCTGCGCGGGATTCAGTGTGATGGTCTTCACCGCCTCGTTCTCAGCCAATCCGAACGCCCGAGCATGTCCCGCGGCGTGCGGGAGATCGCGCAAACTCGAAGCACCGAAACGTCCCATCCCCACCGAAATTGCGACCTTTACGCCGGCCTTGCGCAACAGTTCGGGGTTCTTGAATGGCTGGTCATAAGCGTCAACATCATCGGCCGGCAGCGCGAACACGTGCTCGTAGATTACCGGCACATTGTTGCTTGCCAGCAAAGCCGCCGTCTTCCACGCCTCTTCGCCGCCGCAAAGAATCATTTTGAATTGATTGGTCCGACTCCAATCCACTGCCGCTCGGATTTGTCGCGCGTCATCCGCGTGAACCATGACCGGCTTTGAACCGGCCACGTACGGAATCATCGCTTCCCAGGCCGGAACCGAAAGAAAGCGGATCGACTTGTCGTTCGCCGCAGCTGCTTTTGCTTTCGAATACGCCCGGGCATCGTCGAAAAATTCAATCAACTCGTTCAAGCGTTTCTTTCGGTCCTTGTCCTGAACTTCTGGCGATTTCCAATTCTTCGGTTCATTGAGTTTGTGTTTTGGTGCCAACCGTAAACGCATGGACGGCCACCAGACGTGCAACGCGACGGGTTTCTCGACTGCCATTTCCTCCATGCCCCAGCCGGTCAATTGGATCACGCCGGACTGACCACTAATCGTGCCTCCCGACGGGACCACCAGCGAGTGGGTGATGCCGCCGGCGCGCGCGACCGGAATCAATTCCGAATCCGGATTCACCGCCAGCCACGAACGGACATCCGGTGTATAGGCGCCGACTTCCGACATGTCGCGCGTCGAGCGCACGGCCGAGACTTCCACGAGTCCGATATTGGCCGCGGCGGAAATCAGGCCGGGATAAAGATGCAACCCCGCGACATCAATCACCTGGGCGCTGCCTGATTCAACCGATTTGCCCACAGCCAGGATCTTACCTTTCTCAACCAGAACCTCTCCGGGCGAAAACGTGGCTCCTGAGACCGTGTGAACCACCGCGCCCTTGAGCACGAACCGTTCAGGCATCTTCTTCAGTGCGAGCAACGTCACGTTTGGTTTCAGCGGAAGTTTGACTTGCGCCATTGACGAGATCGAGAAAAGCGACAGCACCGCGAAACCGCCAACGTAGCGCAGGTATCTTGCCTGCACAGTTGCTCTGACTGGCAATTGAAGCATTCGCACAATCCGTAGGCGTATCGCCGGGGCGACGTCGCCATTCAAGTGAGACGTCGGTGCCACGCCAGCCTGCACAAGGGTGTCCATTGCCAACCGAAACATTCGGACAACTCGTGAGCATATCGTCCCTCCGCCGCCACCGTGCAGGCAAGATGCCTGCGCTACGATTGACTCGCGCGCCACAACCGCCACGTCGCCATTTCTGTTCATCGCCATTTTCATCGCACACCTCCTTTGTGTTGACAGTCCAGACAGGCTTCCACGCCGAATTCACGCGACGCTTCCCACACTCTCCGGAAGAACATGCCTGGGCCTCCTTTCTCCGATGAATCGTCACCGGACTTACCAAGTTCAGCTATTTTTTTCGCCTTTGCGATCAATGCGTCACGTTCGTTCCGCCGCCGGCGGGCTCTTTCAGTGGCCTGTTGACGATCAAAATATTTCCTTCCCTCAATCCAGGTTTGCAGACACACCGACGACGAATCCAGCGGGTGACCGGACCAGAGGACGAAGTCACCATGTTTGCCCGCCTCCAGTGAACCGACCCACTTGTCGATGCGCAACTGCCTGGCCGGATTCAGCGTCACAAACTTCAGCGCCT